>CAZOIX010000659.1:0-3172 GCA_964579685.1 uncultured Mycobacterium sp. | reverse complement strand
CGCTCGATCAGACCCAAGACTTCCTCGGCGTCAAAACGCCCTTCCAAGAACAGGAGTCGACCACCTGACAACTGAGCCGACACCAATGTCTGAAAGCCGCCGACGTGGAACAACGGCAGACACATCAGGCTGACCGTGCCCGGATGATCATCGGGCAGCCGATCGGGTAGCCGGTTTGTGCGTACCAGAACGTTCTGGATGTTGGCCACCACCGCCCCTTGGCTGAGAATCACGCCCTTGGGTGTGCCTTCGGTACCAGAGGTGAAGAACACCGCCGCCGGATCGGACTCGGCAGGAGCGCATGGCGGTTCGAATGCCGCCTGAGGTCGGCGATCCACGAGCTCCCTCAGTTCGGTGATGGGAATCAGCGAATACCGCCGCAACGATGGTCTCTCACACCAGGTGTCGTCGGCGACGACGAGCGCCGGCTGGACCCTGTCGAACACCTCGCCGACTTCGGCATCGCTCCACCAGGCGTTGGCGAAGACGACAACACCACCGATCTTGGCGATGGCCCAGAACGCCGTGACCCATTCCGGGGAATTGGCCGCCAACAGCGCGATCCGATCCCCTTGCCTCGCACCCCTTCGTTTCAGGTGAGCTGCGGCCTCGTTGACATCGGCCAGATGATCGGTGAACGTGATCCGGCGCTCACCGGCAACCAATACCGTGCGGTCGCCCCAGCGTCCGAAGTCGTTCAGCAGGTCGCCGACACACGCCGGCCGATGGGTATAGCGTCGCCCAGCGCCGGTCTCGGTGACCTCGCTGCCCCACCTTTGCCCAGCATGTAAGGGATAAGTCATGGCCCCGGGCGGATAGGAAGCCGGACGGTTGCCGTCCCCTTCGCGGAAAGTTCGCCATCCTGCTGCTGCGCCGACTGTTCGATCGTCACCAGGCCCGCTGCGGGATCCACACCCGTCACGGTCCCGTTGATCGTGACGATGTCACCGGTCGGATTGTGCCTGCGGATCTGCGAACTGTGTTGGACGAGGAAGCCCTCGTCGCCCATCCAGTCGGTGATGTGCTGCGTCAGCCACGATGACCGCTCTGGTCCATAGTCGTAGGCGCGCGGTGTTCCGACCAGCCTGGCCAGGTCGTCGTCCCAGTGCACCCTCTCGGGCACGTCCGGGATTCCGAACCGGTCCGGAATTCCGAGGTTCGGATGCTTCTGCAATTGCTTATGTGCCAATCGGTTAGCTCTGATATAGAGGCCACCCCAACCCTGGGCGAAGGCGATGAACCCCGTCACGGTCATGGGCCCCTTGGTCATGATCGGCAGGCGTTCGCCGACCGCGACGTCATCGACATACCGCGGAACGGCGCCGCGCGGCCGTTCGGCGGCATACGCTTCTGCCACGGTGGCGATGTCGTCGTAGCCGTATCTCGGCTCGGTCTCGCGGGCCGATTGATACTTGCCGCGTTCCCGCGCGGTGTCCCGCTCGGTGCGGAAGCACCACGAATCGCCTTCTGCAACCAGGTCTCGACCGACATAGAAGTCGACGTGATAGATCTGCTGGATGGCCCGGCCGGCGAACTCTGTCTGGTGCTCCACCAGGTCCTTGAGAAAGGCCTCGGTGTGGATCTCGTCGCCGCGCCTCAGGTGGCGGTGCCATTTCGTCGACGCCCCCGACCACATGGCGTGAACACCGGGTAACCCGCCGACATAGCCTGAGTAGATCCTGTTGAGGGCGAACAGAAATGAGGGCGGCGCCAGCAGCGTCTTGTGCGGCGAATGCTCCGCATAGGCGGGATCGCACCACAGCGGGTTGTCGTCCCCGATTCCGTGCGCATAGTGGCGGATGTTGTCGCGTGTCACTTCGTAACACCATGGTTCGACCGTCTCGGCGATCTTCACACCGATCAGCGCTCGAAGATCGTCCAAAGCCCGCTCGGTGATCAACGAGAACCGCTGCTCTTCAGGCGCGATGTCCGTGTCCTGGCTCAACGAACACTCCCCTCTTTGTGTCAGCGCCGTCCCGCGCTCTCTTCCCATTTGTTTAGTACTAGCTATAATAGGTGGTATCACACCGGGCGAAGGGAGCGCAATCGAATGTGCGCCGCTACACAGGTCTGCGCCCACCGTCACCGCGTATGCGCATGAGCCGACGTCGCCGACCTTCTGCCCTGATGTGTACTCGCGTCCTAGACCTGTTCTCTGGCAACGGCACTCGCCGGCCAGCGCCGATCTGGCTGACAGCCGTCGCGTTGCGCACAGGCGGCCATGTGCACGATTCCCGTCTCCTCCTGGCCACTGATTGCCCGGGGAAGGTGTCAGTGACAAACACATCGAGACGGACAACCGGCGGACGGACGCTTCGGTCCGTTCACGCGCCCGCGCCCCATCACCTGCGAACGCCCAGATCCCGTCGTCATATCATCGTGGTATATGCACGGCGATTCTCCTGGGCCGATGCGGACCGTGACTGAAGTGGTCGTATGGAGGGGGGCGTGTCGTGGCGACTACTGACGCTCATCGCAAGCGCCGCCGCATGACACCCGAAGACCGTCGGGCACAGATCATCTCGGCGGCACGATCGGTATTTCTCGACTACGGCTTTGCCGGGACCCGGGTCCGTGACATCGCCGACCGCGCCGGAATCACCGAGAACCTCGTATACGTGCGGTTCGCCAACAAGAACGAGATCTACCAAGCCGCGGTGACCGACCCGCTGGACGAGCTCGTCGACCACCTGGCCTCGGCGATCACCGAGATGACGAAGGCCGGCGAGTCACGCCGGAAGCTGTTCGAAAGGTTTCACACCGTGCTGTACACCAGCATGGTTCAAATGGCGCCGCTGCTGGCGGCCGCGTTGTTCTCGGTCCCCGAGGAAGGCCGTGATTACTACTCCGAGGTGGTCCTGCCGAAGTTCCACGCGGCGATCAGCGGTGTGATCACCGACGTCACCGGCTTCGACGTCACCTCACTGGAGCTTGACGTTCTGGTCGAAGGTGTCCTCGGTTTGCACTTCGGGTTGGCGCTCGACAGCATCTTCGCGACGCAGCCGTTGCCGGTCGACGAGGTTGCCCGGACGCTGACGGTCATGTTCGGCGATGGCATCCCGACCCGGAAGAAGCACCCTCTTCCGCCTCGACGCGCCGATTCGCCAGGGCGTGACGCGGCATCGTCCGTCCCCACAGCCGGAACTGGTCTTGAGCCGGGCACACGGCTGAC
>CAZOIX010000658.1:0-3181 GCA_964579685.1 uncultured Mycobacterium sp. | reverse complement strand
TGGGATCCCAAGGCGGGACTATCAACCGAATTCATCAAATCTCAGGTCAACCTGTGAGGGACGAACGCGACCTCCTCCGTTTCAAAACTATTATTTACGATGTAAGAAACATTTTTCGCCACTATCATCCCGAAGATCATGACGGGTCTGGTCGCAAATGGCCAATTGCCGGAACTGGTGGAGCTCGAGAGGCTGAAGGAACAGTGGCAGAGGTATGTTTGAGGGCATGGCGCCTGGAAATTTGTTCTTATATTTTAAATATATGAGATTTGATGCACTGTCTTTGGGGAAATAGAGCCACACGAGGTGGGACTCTGACACCTGCAACCTCAAGTTGACCCAAGTTTGACATAATTTGCAGCCATTTAGAGAGTGTCCATGAGGAGATGATCCAGATTTGCAATCATGTTGCTGAATTAGTCGAAGAATATGGTGCTACAAGCGTGTTTGTGGCATGGATGGGCCCCTGTAGAAATATCAGAGTGGCCCTTTCCAGCAACGTCAACTATCGTGCGAAAGATGGGTTGTCGCAAACGCTTTGTGAGATTTTTGGGTCTTTATTCCAACAATATACAGGAATAAATGCAAGGCACCCGCTGTTGCTGCCCTTGCGCTTGATTTCTAGGCAGGGATGCCATCCCAGCAACCAGGTTGTCAAGGCAGGCTGGAACAACAAGAAGACGTGTATTTCACTGAGGTTTAATAAGTTAGTGCGCATGACAGGACTTCCAATATTTATATCTGTAGCGGGGAAGTATAAGTTTTCTCTGATGCATGCACAATCGCCGGAACAAATGCGGAAGGTACATGAGCTGTTGAGTCCAGAAGCCATGAGCAGAACCTTCAGAGCCTTGGCACCATACCCCGGATACAAGCCCCGAGACATTGCAAGACGCAACATAAAAGAACCCAGAATAAGGTTGAACTATGCTAGAAGCAAGAGGAAGATGTGGGATGGCGAGGAGACGTGGGCTCCTGGATCTTTAGAATGGTATGAAAACGAGTTGAGGAACCCCAGGACAGCACCTGTCCAGCCGTTGTGTTCTGCAAACTTTGGCGGCATTCGATCTCTCTCGTGGGCATGTTTAGACTCTAGATCATACGGTAGAGACCGAGAGACGCTGCATCACGGGATGTTCGTCAAAGTAGAGGGTCCTGAGGACCGGCCAGAAGAGCTGTCCTGTACCTGTGACACTTTCCAAAACAGCACTGCATACGACACGTTGGGAGATTGTGTCCATGTGCAATACGTCAAAAAACATCACGATATACTTTGCAATGGTATATTTCAGGGTTCAGAGGACGTTGTCAAGATCTGCATGAAGGATGGGACATGTGTCGGTTACTACTATTCAAACGCTTTTATAAGAAATCATGCCGGAAAGGGTTGGAGATGTGACCATCACGCAAATTATGAATGTCATCATGTGCGTAAAATACAATCAATCGACCAAGAAGATGCTAGGAGTGGCTGGTGCACCGGAGATGCGGATTTAGAGATTGAGCAATTTCGTCCAGTTGATATTGTTGATGGCCTTGTGCAACAGTACATTCATTTGTACCCAGATGAAGTTGTGTTCGAAAGACCATTACAACCAATGCTTCAGGAAGCAATGGAGCGTATACATCACGCCGGCTTGGAGTCGTGGGCCCATCCAAAGCCACATGGGAGGTATTTTGAGCATCTGTTTGAATTGAAGCCCAGCATCCCAAAGCACAAATGTTCTTGTGGACTTGCCTACGAAGATATGGAGGAGTCGTTCGAACTTGAATATTACAACGCGATAGTGTTTCTGAACCCTGGAAGATATGACGCAAAGTTCGAGAGGCCTGTGTATCGACTAGAATGCCCCAACCGAAAGCCAGAGTGCTCGGTACCCTACATTGGTTTACAAGATGGGCTGTGGAGAGTCTCTGCGACGATCATTGTAGAGCTCCAAATGATACACGACGCGTACTATTCTGCTCTGCTACGAGGAGGGCAAGCGCTGGAGAATCAGTGCGAAGAATTCAACGAGAAATACAGGGGCAAGAGTACATTTGACATGATGGGCCACCCAGTCCAAGATGATTCTGCACTGCCGTTCATGGACCCAAAGGTATTTCGCAACGCGGCAATAAATTTTGGAAAGTGTCTTAGATGGAAAACCGAGGAGTTGTCAAATCCTATGATGTGCCCATGCTGTAAGGACTCGCCTAAAGTTTTGATTATGGATGGGACATCCATGTGTATCAAGTCCAGTGCATGCTTTGCACAGAGCATGACTGAACCAACAGAGAAAGAGAAGATTGTTCCTAAGAGATGGGGCAGACGTCAAAGGTGTCTGCTTAATGTTCCTGAGAAGAAGAAGAGGACACGTAGCCAGCAAGTCGAAAATGATGACCAGGAGGTCCAGAGGACCGCTGCAAGGCGCAAGCTTCTTTGTTCCTGCTTGGTGGAACTCCAGAAATGGATCAGAAGCCCATCACGAGCTTCAGAAACCTTCCCAAAATACCATCAAATGCATGGACTCGCTTCGTTCTGGAATTTGGATGGTTTTTTGGAGTGGACACATACCAAAGCAAGAGAGTGGGCTCATGACAAAGCAAGGAGACATGCCCTTTCTGATTTTGTTCGGTGCATTGGCAGCGAGTCTCCAGTGAGCTCATATGTCAGTGAAAGGATGATGAAGAACATTGAGAGCTGTCGGTCGACGCGAGATGTGCCCGAGGACGTCATGACTCTGATGTCAAAGGACTCGCCCTGCATGTATGCACTGATTGACACTGTCAGAGGTTTTAGACGTCATGGGGAGCTTCCCCGTGCATGGGACGGGCTCCTTGATGAACTGAAAAGTCGAATATCGGATACTACTAGATTTCCAGAGCAATATACTATCCATCAGGAGCTGGGCAGCACCGTAGAAGATGATGAGGCCAACCGCATTTCGATCACAGATGGGTCGTTTATGCATTCCGGCATACTCACCGGTCTTCCGCGTATTCGACACCGCCCCGTCTATCAGGCCGATAATATCAAAGATAATGGAGACGTGAGATCTGCTGGAATGGAGTGCCGCCATGCTTTCTTCAAGCCAGGAGACAGAACAGGGGGCTTGTTTACAGTCCTGTGTGAGCACGGATTTGTGTACGCGTCATTCATCATGAAACAAGCTGAAGGGAGGAATGAACCATTTACTTT
>CAZOIX010000657.1:1857-3182 GCA_964579685.1 uncultured Mycobacterium sp. | reverse complement strand
TGGCTGACGTGCATGGTCTGACCGGTGATGTGCCGGGCGGCCGGCGTGGTCAGGAACAACGCCAGCCGGGTGATTTCGTCGGCCACCGGTGCGGGGGTGCGAGACAGGCCGTCGTAGCCGGGTTCTGCACTCCGGCCCGACGCGACCACGTTCACGGTGATGCCGCGGATACCGAAGTGTGTGGCCTGCCCGGCCGTCCAATCGGACAGCGCGGCCTTGATGGCCGACTCCGCGCTGCCCTCCGCCGGGCTCTCGGGGACGACGCTGACGATCGATCCGCCCGACCGCAGGTGATCGCCGAGGATCTGCACCGTCAGCACGGCCGAAAGCACCGTGGTGTCGAGCGCGTTGCGCCAGGCCGTGGCCTGATCCGCGAGGGAGTACGTCCGCGGATCGCCGGCGTCCCAGCGTGGGGCGGGCACGTTGACGATGGTGTCGAGATGGTGGGGGAGCTGGTCGCGTGCGGCTTCCAGGCTCGCGGCATCGGTGTTGTCGAACACGATGGCGTCGACTTCGAGTTCCTTGGCGGCGACCTCGAGGTCATCGCGGCGGGCGCCTGCGATGACGACCCGATGCCCGGCGTCACGGAAGCTTTCCGCGATCGTGCGGCCCAGGTCGGTGTCGCCTCCGGTGACCAGCACCTCCATGGCTAGGACCTCCTCCGTGTTCGACGCTGAACGCCAGCAGTTGTCGAGAATGTTACTGGACAGTAGCTACAGGACGAAACGCGGCGCGCACACCAGCCCCACATCGCGGCCGAAGTGCCATAGGGTCGTGATCTGTGAAACCCATCGCGGCGGTCAACACGTCGAGGATCAGCGCGATTTCCGCAGTTCTCCGCGTGCCTTGACTCCGTCGGCCGTCCTCCCGCGCTGGATCTACATCCCCGCCGCACTCGGGGCGCTTTTCGTCGCGGTCCCGTTGGTGGCGATCGCCGCCAGGGTCGACTGGCCGCGATTCTGGTCGTTGATCACCAGTGCGGCGTCATTGTCTGCATTGGAGCTGAGTCTGCGAACCGCTGCGGCGAGCACGGCCCTGTGTCTGGTCCTCGGTGTGCCGATGGCCCTGGTGCTCGCCCGCAGCGACGCCAGGGCGGTGCGGATGATCCGGCCGTTGATCCTGCTGCCGCTGGTGTTGCCCCCGGTGGTCGGCGGGATTGCGCTGCTGTATGCGTACGGCCGGCTGGGCCTGATCGGGCAGTATTTGAATGCCGCGGGGATCCAGATCGCCTTCACGACAACGGCCGTCGTGCTGGCGCAGACATTCGTGTCATTGCCGTTCCTGGTCATCTCGCTGGAAGGCGCCGCCCGCACCGCGGGTACCGA
>CAZOIX010000657.1:0-1847 GCA_964579685.1 uncultured Mycobacterium sp. | reverse complement strand
CCGACTACGAGGTGGTCGCCGCGACCTTGGGTGCCCGGCCAACGAGCGTCTGGTGGCGGGTATCGCTGCCGCTGCTGGCTCCGGGTGTGGTTTCGGGCGCGGTGCTGGCGTTCGCCCGCTCGCTGGGCGAGTTCGGCGCCACGCTGACGTTCGCCGGTTCGCGTGAGGGCGTCACCCGCACCCTCCCGCTCGAGATCTATCTGCAGCGGGAAAGCGACGCCGACGCCGCCGTTGCGCTGTCGCTGGTGCTCGTCGTGGTCGCCGCGGTCGTCGTGGTGGGCCTCGGCAGTAGGCGTCTGCGGGCCGGGGGCGCCAGTGCGTGGTGACCTGTCATGACCGATGTCAGTGTGCGGGCAAGGGTCGAAAACCGTGGTGTGGACCTCGAGTTCGCGGTTTCTTCGGGCCAGGTCCTGGCCGTGCTCGGTCCGAACGGCGCGGGCAAGTCGACGGCTCTTCACGTGATCGCGGGATTGTTGTGGCCGGACGACGGCGTCGTTCGCGCCGGGAATCGAATGCTGACCGACACGGCGACGGGCACCCGCGTCCCCACTCACGACCGCAGGGTGGGCCTGTTGCTACAGGATCCGCTGCTGTTTCCCCATCTGAGCGTCGCTGCCAACGTTGCATTCTCGCCACGCAGCTCACGGGCGGCTGCGGCGCGTTGGCTGGACGAAGTCGAGGCCGCCGACCTTGCCGACCGCATGCCGCGACAGCTCTCCGGTGGCCAGGCGCAGCGGATCGCCCTGGCGCGCGCGCTGGCCGCCGAGCCGGATGTGCTGCTCCTCGACGAACCGATGGCCGGTTTGGACGTGGGTGTGGCGGCGGCGATGCGCACACTGCTGTCCCGGGTGCTGGCCCGCGACGGCCGGTCGGCGGTGTTGATCAGCCACGACCTGGTCGACGTCCTCACCCTGGCCGACTCCGTGATCGTGCTGGAGGACGGGAGGGTTGTCGAAAGTGGTTCCACCGCAGCGATTTTGGCCGCGCCGCGCAGTAGGTTCGGGGCGCGCTTCGCCGGCGTGAACCTGGTCGTCGGGACCGCGGGCGCTGACGGAGTGCTGACCACACCGTGGGGGCTCGATTGGTACGGGGTCGCCGGGCCCGACACCGTCGCCGGGCGGCCCGCGGTGGCACTGTTCTCACCGGCCGCGGTCGCGGTGTATCGGGACGAACCGCACGGCAGTCCTCGCAACACCGTTGCGGTGACGATCGCCGAACTCGACAGCCGCGGGCCCGCGATCCGCATCCGGGCCGAGGACCAGCCAGACGGCGCGCCGGGCCTGGCCGCCGACATCACCGCCGACTCGGCCGCCGCATTGCGCCTGACACCGGGTGAGCGCGTCTTCTTCACGGTGAAGGCGCAGGAGGTAACACTGCTCCCGGGCCCGTAACGGTGCCGCTCGTTGTCGCGAATTACCCGATGGGATTGCTCGTGCAGACGGCCCTCGCCCACCGTGGACGCACCCCGCGCCACGCGTGGGGGCCTTGTCGTCTCAGCAATCAGTGGTTCTGCCTGCTCACTGTGGCTTAAGTATCCACAGCAAAGTCACAATTTGGCACATTTGGAGCAACTCACACTTGCGTCACGGCGGTAACACGGTAGTTTCTTTCCCATGGATCAGCCGGACGCCGTACGTAAAAACCGCAAGGGCCTCTCGAAGTCGCTGGCGATCGCGGCGCTGACAGGTGCCACCGCGGTGGCGCTCACGCTGCCCTCGATCGCACAGGCGCAACCTGCGCCCACACCGACGCCACCACCGCCGCCCCCGAACGGCAACACGTTCCTGCAGGAGCCGCCGCCCCCGCCGGCGGACCCCAAGGCGCCGCCGCCCCCGCCGCCCGAGCCG
>CAZOIX010000656.1:0-3182 GCA_964579685.1 uncultured Mycobacterium sp. | reverse complement strand
GGTTGACAGCCCGTCGATGTCGTCCAACGTCAGACCTGCGTCGGCTATCGCGGCTTCGCACGCATCGATGGTCAGTGACAGCGGCGGCACCATCAGGCGGCGGCCGAGCCGGGACGCGCCGATGCCGGTGATCGCGGAGTGCTCCTCGAACTTCGCGGTGGTCAAGGGGGTACTGACGAAACGACCGAAGTCGGTGGGTGCGATTTCGTCGGTGGGCAGCGGGCCCGACTGCGTGTCGGCGCTGGGACGGAATAGGGGCAGCCAGACATCTTCGATCTTCTCGAACGTGACCTCCACCGTCTGACCCAACTCGAGCTCATCTGGTTCGCACTCGACGATGTTGGTGGTCAACCGGACTCGCGGGTCCTCGACGACAGCGACCTGTGCGATCACATAGGGCGGCGGAAGGTCAGGAAAGCCGAAGCGATGGTTCACGGTGAAGGCCGACAGTGTCGCCTTGCCGGACACGTCACGCACCCCCATGTTGCGGCTGCGGCAGTACCGGCACACGGGCTGCGGTGGGTGAATCAGTGCCTCGCAGTCACGGCACTCCTGGATGCGGAGGACCCCGTCGCCCCCCGCGGTCCAGAAGAACTCGTTCTGGGCGGTGAGTTCGGGAAGCGGCCTGGTCACCGGACGAATTCCGAGATCGCTTCGTTGTCATCGGTTTTCGGGTGCGGTTCGGGCGCCTCGTTTGCCTCGTGACGCACCGTCCCATCGTTCGACGGCCGGTGTTCGCCCATGTAGATGATCGCGTGGACCGGGCAGTCCAGCAGCGCCCGCATCACCGCATCGCGGTCCTTCTCGGGCACGGTTCCATCCCCGACAAGTGACGCGTAGCCCCAGTCGTCGAGGGAGAAGTATTCCGGAGCGTGCTTCGCGCAGATACCGAAGCCGTCGCAAAGAGTCCGATCGAGACGAATCCTCAAGCCGTCACTCATGGTCGAGCCACCGCCTCCACTTCGTAGGGTCGTAGCGCAGTGAACGCCTTGGCTCGGCACGACGGGCACTCGTTGGCGAGGTGGGTGGTGACCAGTTGCGGGAATTGGCGCAACAGGCTCGCGGCGACATTCGTGGCACCGTCGAGAGTTCCGCACGCGCCGCGGCCGCGCAGCACCACCGACCAACGTTGAAGACGCGTCACATCCTCCTCGGTGGCCGCCCCGTCTCGCAGCGCCGAAACGACGGCGGCCATCGCTGCCGTGCCGTTGAAACATGAGCCGCACTGGCCGGCGTTCTCACGGTCGAAGTACGACATCACCGATGCCGCGACGGCGACCGGGCAGTCGTCGGTGAGAATCGACATCGCACCGCACCCGAGCCCGCTGCCGAGTCGGCGGATGGTCTCGTGGTCGAGTGTCGCGTCGAGGATATCGGTGTTGACCAGGCCGGCGAAGTAGCCGCCCATCAACACCCCGTGCACCGAGTCCGCCGAGACCTCGTGCAGTCTCAGCAGATCGGAAAACGCTGCACCGTGGGGGATCTCGTAGAGGGTTGCGGTCTTGCCACCGCCCGTGATGGTCGCAAGGAATGTACCAGGCGACATCGGTGTGCCGACGGAACGGAAATTCTGGGAACCGTGCTGGTGGATGTAGGGCAGGTTGGCGAGCGTCTCGACGTTGCTCACCGTCGTCGGCAGGCCTGACACCCCCTCCTCGAACGGCCGGGGCGGTTTGTCGGTCGGTTTGGCGGGTCCGCCGTTGATCCGTCGCACCGCTGCGGTTTCCTCACCGGCGATATAGGTGGGCTCGACGGTCAGCACGACCACTTCCGTTGCTCCGAACGCCTGCGAGTCCAGCTGGGAAAGCGCACTGTTCACGGCGGCCGCCGACGGTTCGTCGGAGACATACACGTACGCGCGGCCGGCGTTGATGATCGCGGCGGCCAGGCGCAGCCCATCGAGTACGAGATGTGGGCGGTGACGCAAAAGCCAGCGGTCCTTGATCGACGCGGGCTCACCCTCTTCACCGTTGGCGACGATGACGGTCGGCGTACCACGGCGTTCCGCGTCACGCACCGTGCGCAGCTTGGTCCCCAGAGGGAACGCCGCGCCGCCGCGCCCGAGCAGTCCGGACAGGTTCACCTGTTCGAGCAGCGCGTCGGCATCGGCCAGCGGTCGGTAGCCACCAGCCTGCACATATTCGGCAAGACCCTCGGGTCCCGCGTGCGCGGGACGCAGCAGTCGCGGCGCACATTCGGGCCATGCGGCGATCGTGAGATCGGTTGCGGTGGCGGTCATGAACCCTCCACTCGGTGCTGCCTGGATAGGGTGACAGGCATGAGGACTGCTGTCGTGCGTGTCGGCGTGGATCCCGCCGGTGAACTCACGGCCACACAATTGACCGACGGCATGGCACGCCTCTGCGAGTCGGCCGACGCGGCAGGCGTCGAGGTCGTGGAGAACAACCTCGTCGGGCTCCCGCCGCAACGACGCGAAGTGGAGTTGTTGATCGCCGGTGACGACGCCGCCGAACTGCAGAGGTTGGCGGTCGGCCTGTGCGCCAAGGCGTTCGGCAGCACGCCGGTGCCCGGTGTGCTGACCTTCATCAGCCGAGGACCCGATGAGGACGCGTACGGCGTGCTGGCGGGATTCGGGCTGACCGGCGACATCGAACGCCTCCCCGGGGATGACGGCTGGGACGTGATCCGTGTGACGCTGCGCAAGTCCGATCTCGAACGTGTCCCCGAGAGCCGCGTACACACCGCGCTCGAGGCGTCGCTGAACTGCGAAGTCCACATCCGCACGGTCTAGCCGTCCAGGAATTTCAGGATCGCGGGCGCGGCCTGCACCCACGTATCGAACAAACAGAACTTCTTTCCGCCACTGGCGGCGAACTTCTCGCCCGCGCGCTCCCAGGCATCCTCCGGCCACGGTGGGTCGATCAGGGTCGAGCCCTTGATGAGGCAGTTCACCTCCAGTGAGGTGCGCTTCGGGTGGTCCCAGTCGTTCTCACCACCGCGGATGATCAGCGTCGGAACCGTGATGTTGTCGAACATCTCGTCCTCGACACCGGGAATGGTCTGGCCCGGTTTCGGGACGAACGCGTTGAGCCAGGTCCGCATCAGCTTGAGGAACGCGTCGACGTCGAGGGCCCGGAAGCGCGCCTCGTTGTCCGGGTTCTCGGCGATTCTCTCTTTCCACTCCGGTACGTGCAGTAGGCCTTCGACGCCCAACCCTTTGG
>CAZOIX010000655.1:0-3183 GCA_964579685.1 uncultured Mycobacterium sp. | reverse complement strand
CGCCTGCCTTCAGCAGCTGCCCGACAGCATCCGCCTCTCGCTCGAGCGAGCGGTCACCCAGCACCGCCCAGGTCACCGCCGCTGTGAGCAACGCGGTGCCTATGCCATCGCGACTGCGGCGCTCGACAAGCCAGCCCAGCGCGGCTGGACCGCCGACCAGCAGCAACACATGGGCGATCCCCCGACAGCGGCTGTCGCCGTACGTGCGGCGCTCAAGCACCGTCGCAGCCTGACCGAAGCCGGCGACCGGGTGAAACCGCTGGGGATCCCCGAGCAGACGGTCGGCGGCGTAACCGAGGAGCAACCCGGCCCCGCGGGACACCATCGCGTTCACCCGTCACCGCCGAGTACCATGGCGCAGTGCGGATCCTGGTTATCGGAGGGGTGCGCTCCGGTAAGTCGGCGCACGCCGAGGGGATGCTTCGCGCAGCCCCCGGCGTGATGTACGTCGCGCCGGGTCGTCCGGCCGACGGCTCCGACCCGGGCTGGGACGCCCGTGTCGCCCAGCACAAGTCGCGTCGACCATCCAGCTGGGCGACAGTCGAGACCACGGACTTGCCTGAGGCACTTGTCAACTCGCCGGGACCCGTGCTGATCGACTGCCTCGGCACCTGGCTCGTGGCGCTGATGGATGACGGGCAGCTCTGGAACGCACCTCCGGCGCAATCGCGCGCCGCCGTCGACCGACACCTCGATGCGCTGTGCGACGCACTGACCGGAATGCCCGACGTCGTCGTCGTCACAAACGAGGTTGGTCTCGGGGTTGTCCCGGCACATCGCTCCGGCGTCGTCTTCCGCGACCTCCTGGGCATCGTGAACCAGCGGGTTGCCGCCGTTTCCGAGGAAGTGCGTATGGTAATCGCGGGCCGCGTGCTTCGGCTCTGAACACCCGATCACGCGAGAGCCACCAACAGCGACGCAAGAGCCAACTCAATGGCTGCGCCGAAGACGTCGCCCGTGACCCCGCCGATGCGCGTGACGACGCGGCGCAGAAGCAGCGCCACCACCGCAAGAGCAAGGGCTGCTGCGAGCACGCCACGCCACAGGGGTAGTCCTGCCCACTCGCACACCGCCGCGAGGGCCAGGCCGGCAAGCAGCCAGACGACGGTGGCGAAGGTCCGCGGAAGGCTGCCCGCGTAGACCTCACCAAGCCCGCCGGGCCGGGCTGAGGGAACGCCGCGGGCACAACAGATTACGAGGGCGGCCCGTGACACGACCACGGCGAGGCTAGCCAGCACGGCCCCCGCTGGCGTGACCATGAGCGCGCTGAGCGCCGTGGCTTGGACGCCGATCACGATGACGAGCGCGACCACGCCGGCCGGCCCGGCGGTGCCAGACTTCATCACTTCGAGGGCGCGGGCTCGGTCATACGATGCGGCCAGGCCGTCGACCGTGTCGGACAGCCCGTCGAGGAGCAGGCACCGGGTGCCCAGCGCCAGCACGCCAACGGCAAGGAAGCCGCGGACCAGCGCCGGCAGCCCAAGTGCCCGGCCGACAAATCCGACGACACCCATCGTCCCGCCCAGCAGCACGGCGGCGGTAGGCGCGACAAGTACTGCGGTTCGTGCAGTGTGTCGGTCGACTCGTCGTGGCGGGCGCACCGGAAAGACCGTCAGGGTGCCGACGGCAAGCCGCCAGCCTTCGAGCAGTTCCAGGGGCACTGGGCAGCGCTGCGCAGACTAGGGCATTAGGTCATCGAGCGCCGCTGTGCTGATGATCAGCGCGGCCGCACTTCGCAGCACCGGAACTGCGGCGACGGCACCCGAGCCCTCGCCCAGGCGCATTTCGAGGTCCAGTATGGGGACGAGCCCGAGTTTGTCCAAGGCCAAACTCTGCGCCGGTTCGGTGGAACGATGCCCCGCGACGCACCAGGCCGCTACGCCAGCCGCGATTCGATCTGCGGTGAGTGCACACACGACGGCCATCAGGCCGTCGAGTAATACCGGGACGCCGAGCCGTGCCGCTGTGAGCAGATAGCCGGTGGATGCGGCCAGGTCGGCGCTGCCAAGGCCTGCCAAGGCTTCAATCGGATCGTTGACTCGGTCGCCGCAACGCTTGAGCGCCGAATCCACGACCTCGACCTTGTGCTCGAGCATTGCGTCGTCGATTCCTGTACCGCGGCCGACCACTTCGCTGGCGGGTACGCCGAGGCCGGCGGCCACCAGAGCCGCGGCGCTGGTGGTGTTACCGATGCCCAGATCCCCGCTGATGAGCAGCTGCGCACCAGCGTCCACCTCCTCATGTGCGACGCGGACACCAGCCGTGACTGCGGCCTCGACCTCGCCACGCGTCAGCGCGTCCTCTAGATGAATGGCGCGGCTGCTGCGGCGGATCTTGTACACCTGCAACGCCTTTCGTTCTTTGTCAGGCAGATCGGCGAAATCGTCGTCCACACCCAGGTCCAGAACGCGGACCGCCACGCCATGGGCAGCAGACAGCGAGTTGATGCCTAATCGGCCGCCGAGCGCGGCGCGCACAGTGATCCCCGTGATCGAGGACGGAAAGGCCGAAACGCCGTGCGCGACAACCCCGTGGTCACCGGCAAAGATGACCAGCCGGACATTGGTCAGCTGTCTCGGCGGTACCTGGTTCTGCACCCCAGCAAGCCATACCGCGACGTCCCCCAGCCGGCCTAGGGCCCCTGGCGGGGTCGCTAGGCCGGCTAAGCGTTTGGCCGCTGCGGCAACGACTTTCGGCGACGGTGGGGGGATCGGTTGGCGCAGTGCATCGATATCGAGCCGCCGGTCGTCCCGCCCACTCATAACACGGCCGCAAGCTTGCGTCGGGCGACCTCGGCCTGTACCTGCCGGTCCATACGTCCGGTCAAACCGGCGAGACAGAAGCCGAGCACACCCCACAGTGCGATCTGGGTGATCAATGAGGCGCGCCGAAAGCCCCAGAGGATGTCGGCTGGGAAGTCGCCAACTGGCGTCGCGCCCGGCGATAACAGAGCGGCGACGACGATCACGATTGCGTAGGCCGCGGCTCCTGCGAGAGCCCCCACGAAGCCGCTGATTCGTGCGGCGATACGCACGCCCAGCACGACGGCTCCGGCGGCACCGACGAGCGACAAAGCAATCAGGCCGAAATAGGCGCCGGTTCGGACATCGACGTTGGCCGCGTCGCCCACGGCGGGCGGGTTTGCGGGGTAGACGAGGAACGGCACGAGGCCCAGTGCGACGA
>CAZOIX010000654.1:0-3188 GCA_964579685.1 uncultured Mycobacterium sp. | reverse complement strand
GGTTATGGCGAAGGTGCTTGGGGCACAAGAGATTCCGAAGATGACCATGGATGAGCGACTGCACCATTTGTTCGGCAGGTTGCCGGAGGCCAGGGTGCATCTATACGGCAAGGGCGAACGTCCCGGCCGCAAGATCGGCCACGTCAATGTCCTTGGCGCGCCCGGCGGTTCGCCCGATGACTCGGCCTACGTCGCGGATGTCCGCGAGCGCGCGGTACGGGCCGCACACTGGTTGTCGCACGCCGAATGGACCGACGGATGGAGCGAACATGCCTGAGGCCGCAAAGCCACGCGTGGGCGTGATCATGGGCAGTGACAGCGACTGGTCGGTGATGGAGGATGCGGCGCAAGCGCTGGCCGAGTTCGACGTCCCTTTCGAGGTCGGAGTCGTATCGGCGCACCGCACGCCCGATCGCATGCTCGAGTACGCGAAGTCCGCCGCAGGACGCGGCATCGAGGTGATCATCGCCGGGGCCGGCGGGGCCGCCCACCTGCCCGGCATGGTCGCCTCGGCGACCGCGCTACCCGTGATCGGCGTTCCCGTGCCGTTGGCCACCCTGGACGGTCTCGACTCGCTGCTGTCGATCGTGCAGATGCCCGCCGGGGTGCCCGTGGCCACCGTGTCGATCGGCGGTGCCCGTAACGCGGGCCTGCTGGCCGTGCGGATACTCGGTGCTGCAGATGTCGCGCTGCGCAAGCGCGTCGAGGATTTCCAGGGCGCGCTGGCCGACATGGTGCTGCAGAAGGACTCAGCACTGCGTGCACGGCTGCTCGGGCAGTAGGACTGCCGTGATCGGATCGGTGACGCCGGGACGGTAAAGTTACCGGCGAGTAGCAAGGAGTTGTCATGGCCATCGCAAACCCGTCGTTCGACGCTTTCAGGCTCTCTGACGAGCACACCGAGTTGCGCGCGGTGCTGCGCGACCTGTGTGACAAGGAGATCGCGCCGTACGCTGCCGACGTCGACGAGAAGGCGCGCTACACCGACGAGGCGTTGGCGGCGTTGACCGCCTCGGGGATGGCCGCGATCCACATCCCCGAGGAATACGGGGGACAGGGCGGCGACTCGGTGGCTGCGTGCATCGTCATCGAGGAGGTCGCGCGGGTGTGCGCGTCGTCGTCGTTGATCCCGATCTGCAACAAGCTGGGCACGATGGGAATGCTGTTGCGCGGGTCCGAAGAACTCAAGAAGCAGGTGCTGCCGAGTATCGCCGCGGGTGACGCGGTGGCGTCGTACGCGCTCTCTGAGCGCGAGGCGGGCAGCGATGCGGCAGCGATGCGGACCCGCGCGCGCCGCGACGGTGACGACTGGGTGCTCAACGGCGCCAAGTGCTGGATCTCCAATGGCGGGCACTCCACCTGGTACACCGTGATGGCGGTGACTGATCCGGACAAGGGCGCCAACGGCATCTCGGCTTTCGTTGTGCACAAGGATGATCCGGGGTTTGCGATCGGGGCCAAGGAGCGCAAGCTGGGCATCAAGGGCTCACCGACCACCGAGCTGTATTTCGAGGATTGCCGGATCCCGGGCGACCGGATCATCGGCGACGAGGGCACCGGATTCAAGACGGCGCTGGCCACTCTGGACCACACCCGCCCGACGATCGGCGCGCAGGCGGTCGGCATCGCCCAGGGCGCGCTGGAGGCGGCCATCGCGTACACCAAGGAACGTAAGCAGTTCCGTCAGCGCATCGCCGACTTTCAGGCGGTGCAGTTCATGCTCGCCGACATGGCGATGAAGATCGAGGCGGCGCGGCTGATGGTGTACACGGCGGCGGCGCGCGCCGAACGTGGCGAGCCCGACCTCGGGTTCATCTCCTCGGCGTCGAAGTGTTACGCCTCCGATGTGGCGATGTCGGTGACCACCGATGCGGTGCAGCTGTTCGGTGGCTACGGCTACACGGTGGACTTTCCCGTCGAGCGGTTCATGCGCGACGCCAAGATCACCCAGATCTACGAGGGCACCAATCAGATTCAGCGCGTCGTCATGTCGCGTGCACTGCTGAAGTAGGGCCCACTCGGCCCGGCCTCGGTGTCCGATGACAACGTCGGCCTGAGAGCGTCGCCGCGTACATATAAGCCGCGCAGACTTTCTCAGCGTGACATTGGTCCCCGCTAAAGGACCCTTGAGACCTCAACCTGCGTACTCGATGAAGTACGCCATACCCGCTTCGAGGTGATAGGTGTTGTGGCAGTGGGTGATCCACCGGCCCGGATTGTTCGTGTCGAAGACGACCTCGACGGTCTGCATCGGTGGCACCAGCACGGTGTCCTTACGCGCCTTCGGGATGGCGCCATCCATCACCTGGAAGGTATGGCCGTGCAGGTGGAACGGGTGGAACATCATGGTGTCGTTGATGAAGTTGATCCGGACGCGCTGATTCGGTTTCACGGCGACCCCGTCGCGCGGTGGGTCGTACAGTTTGCCGTTGATCGGCCAGTTGTAGCCGTTGACGGGGCCGGCCAGTCGGGAATCGATCACCTGATCCGGTTCCCGCGCGGGCAGCGTCACCTCCGGTGTCGGTGACAGCGTGGCGGTGTCCAGCGGCGCCTCGGTACGCACCGAGGCGACGAAGGCGTCGACGTTCACCGCGGCAGGCGCCTGGTTGACCCGCATGTTCAACTGAGCGTGGCCCTTCTTGTCTTCGGGCACGGCGATCACCGGCTGCGACTCGTTGACGGTGACGATCGCGTCGAACCGTTCGCCCATGCCGAGGATCACGGAGTTGGCTTCGACCGGCACCACCGGAAATCCGTCGGTTTGGAAGACCCTCATGGTCATGCCGGGCACGGCCACGCGAAATGCGGTGTCGGAGCCCGCATTGATCACCCGCAGCCGGATCCGTTGGCCCGGCCGGTAATCCACGACCTGGGGATCGTCGGGGACGCGTCCGTTGATGATGAAGTACGGGTAGGTGACATCGCCGCCGTCTTTGCCGAGCGGGCGCGTCGGCGTCACGCCCGGCCCGCCGGGCTCCATCGGTTTCATGCCCGTCTTGCGCAGGTTCTCGAATACCTGGTCCGGATTGGTGCCGGTGCCGTCGATCCAATCGTCGAGCACGACAACGAGTTCGTCGTCGTAGTCGACCTTCTCGTCCGGATCCTCGATGATCAGCGGTCCGTACAGGCCCCGGTCGAGTTGGGTACCGACGTGCGAATGAAACCAGTACGTGCCGGCGTCGGGCACG
>CAZOIX010000653.1:496-3190 GCA_964579685.1 uncultured Mycobacterium sp. | reverse complement strand
GGCCCGACGCGAGCACGCCCGCGTCGGTGTTGCCCTCGACCAGACCCGCCTTCAGCAGCATGGGGGTGTTGGCCGCCATGACGACCTGCGACCACGTCAGCTCCTTGCCGTGTCGCATCTCCATGCCGTCGCTGATCATCGAGCGCCACGTCATGCCCGACATCTTCTTGAACTTGGCGGCGTTGCGGACCGCTGCCGAGAAGCCCCGCAGTCGCGACCCGCTCTCGAGCTTCTCGACCAGTCCGGTACGCAGGACGCGATGAGGCATGCCGTCGACGCGCGTCGACACCACGGTGCCGTCCAACCCGGACTCGAGGTACCGGCGTTTCACCGCATCGGGCACTGTGGAATCCGACGTCAGCAGGACCCGGGTGCCCATCGCCACGCCCGCCGCGCCGTAGCTCAGCGCCGCGGCCAGTCCCCGGCCATCGAAGAATCCGCCCGCTGCGACAACGGGGATGTCGACAGCGTCGAGCACCGACGGCAGCAGAAGTGTGGTGGCGATCGGGCCGGTGTGGCCGCCGCCCTCGCCGCCTTGAACGATCACGGCGTCGGCACCCCACCCGGCGACCTTCTTGGCGTGCTTGGCCAAGCCGACCGACGGAATCACCACCACCCCAGACTCTTTGAGCTTCGCGATCAGCTCGGGTTTGGGCGCCAGCGCGAAGGACGCCACCTTCACGCCTTCGCGGATCAGCAGGTCGATGCGGTCGTTCGCATCTCCGGCATCGGCCCGGATGTTGATACCGAACGGTTTGTCGGTGGCGGCCTTCACCTTCGTGACCGCAGTCGCGAGCTCGTCGAGTGTCATGGTCGCCGATGCGAGGATGCCAAGGCCACCGGCGTTGGACGTCGCCGCCACCAGCCGCGCACCCGCCACCCAGCCCATGCCCGTCTGTACGACGGGATGCTCGATGCCAACCAGTTCGGTCAGCGGAGTACGCAGGCTCGTCACCGGATCTCCTTGTCCCGCAATCCTTTGGGATCGACGACCTCGCGGATCAGCCGTTGCTCGTCCTCGGTGGGGAGCCGCGACGTATCGGCGGCGTCCAGTCCGTGTATCTCGAACGACGTGTTCTCGGCGACCTGCTCGGCCTCGATGCCGGGGTGCAGCGACACCGCACGCATCTGATGGCCGGGGCCGTTGAAGTCGAAGACGCCGAGGTTGGACACCACCCGGAACACGTTGACGAATCGGTACGCCGGGTTGTTCGGGTCGACCTTGTCCCATCCGATGCCGGAAACCACGTCGACCGCCTCGCAGAACACCCGCTTGGAATGGTTGCCGACCCCGTAGCTCGTCGCGTGGTTGATCGTGTTCCCAGGTGCGCCGCGCACGCCGAACATCTGACGGGTCGGGTGCTGTAACGGACCGAACGCCGACAGGTTCTGATTGCCGTACCGGTCAACCTGATTGGCGCCCATCACGACATGACGCCGACCCCACGCCAGGGTTTCGAAAACCCGGCCGAACGGCATCCAGCCCTCGATCGCTCCGGCAGCGCCGAGGGCGGGGGTATCGGCGAGTAACCGGGCTTCACCGTCGGTCAGCAGGATGTCCGGGGAAAAGGTCAGGCGCGCCAACCTGGCGCCGATCGACACCATATTGGCCATCGGGCTGACCATGATCTCACCGGCGTCGCGGAACAATTCCGCACACGCGACGGCGCACACCTCGGCACGGGTCACAGACATCACTGGCTCTCTCCAAACTTCCGTACGGCCGCCTGGTAGTCCGCCTCGCTGCCGGACAGGTAGGTGGTGACGAACTCCTGCCAGCTCTCGTCGGATGCCGCGGCTTCGGCGTAGTGCCGCTGGAATTTCTCGTCGCGGCGGTAATCGGGCTCGGCCGTCGTGAAGTGGGCGCCGTTGGGTGCCTCGACGACGCTGTCGACCATCATCCGGTTGATCAGCAGCGCCTGCGGCGGCACCGCCTTGACCAACTCATCGGTGGATACCACCCGTTCGACGGACAGGTAGCGCCTCTCGGCGGCCATCAGGAACAGGTCGTCGAAGTACGGGTCGATCCCGGTGTATGCCGCATTGCCCTGGGCGTCACCGAGATTCATGTGGACGAACGCCGCATCGAGGTTCAGTGCCGGCATCGCGATGAGTTCCTCGAAGCCCTCACCGGTGGGATACGGCGACGTGACGGTCTTCAGTTCGTCGCCCCAGAAGGCGCGAACGTCGCTCCCCAACCCCGCGCGGATCGGCAGGAACGGCAGCCGTTGCGCCGCCGCCTGCAGCCCGCAGCGCACCATGCCCTCGTCCATCTCGCGCGCCTCGATGGCTCCGCCGGTGCGCGCCTTGGCGAACCACGGGTCGTAGAACGGGGGCGAATCCAGCGATACGAAGCCGTAGTAGACGCGTTTCACCTTGCCGGCCGAACACAACAGTCCGAGATCCGGTCCGCCGTACGTGACGACCGTCAGATCGGTGACATCTGTACGCAACAAGGCCCGAACGAATGCCATCGGCTTTCGGCGCGATCCCCAGCCGCCGATGCCGATGGTCATACCGCTCTGGATGGCCGAGACGGCCTCATCCAAAGTCGTTCTCTTGTCGGTCATTTGCCGCCCTTCTTGGTTCCTGCGAAGGCGTCGCGGTGTTCATCGGACACGCCTGCGAGATTGAGCTCGAATGTGAAGCATTGTTCCATGCTTGTTTGCTACTGAATTGAGCGTGAGCGTGGGT
>CAZOIX010000653.1:0-486 GCA_964579685.1 uncultured Mycobacterium sp. | reverse complement strand
CTTGTTCCATGCGGTAACTCGAGTTCACCTTCTGCACATCGATGAAGTTGAGCGCCTCCTTGGCCGCACGGATGACGCGGGTGTCCTTGGCGGCGATGTCGCGCGCCACCCGCAGCGCGGCCTCGTCGAGTTCGGCGCGTGGCACCACCTCGTGCACCGATCCGAAGTGGTGCAGGGTGGCGGCGTCGACGGTGGCGGCGGTGAAGAACAGTCGTCGCATCATGTGCTGCGGCACCAATCTCGACAGATGTGTCGCCGCGCCCAGTGCGCCGCGCTCGACCTCGGGCAGCCCGAAGGTCGCGTCGTCGGAGGCGACGATGACGTCTGCGTTTCCGACCAGTCCGATGCCGCCGCCGACGCAGAAGCCGTTGACCGCGGCGACCACCGGCACCTCGCACTCGTAAACCGCGCGGAACGCGTGGAAGCAGCCACGGTTGGCGTCGATCAACGCGGTGAAGCCCTCGGTGTTCTGCATCTCCTTGATGT
>CAZOIX010000652.1:0-3203 GCA_964579685.1 uncultured Mycobacterium sp. | reverse complement strand
GACAGGGTACTTTGCGCGGCCCCCGGGAACGGCCCCCGTTCGCGGCTTCGTCCCGAGCACGGGGCTCCACTGCGCCGCGGCGACCGCGCAGTCCGTCAACGCGCTGACCCCGAATGCCCGCTCCTGGTCGTCGGTGGCCTGTTCGATGACAGCGCGCCATGCGACGGCGGCATCCTCTTCCATGCGAACCGCCAGATTCGCCGCGTCGGTGGGGTTGTCGACCTCCATCGGCAGCTGGTATCCGGCCGCGGGTAGCGGCGGCTGCACCGATCGGGCCTCCAGCATCTTCACGGCCTCCTCGCGCCGGTCGCGGTGCTGGGCCATCGACGTCGACACCAAGGAGTTCAGGTCCGGTGTGGCATGCGCTGAGACGATCCCATAGCCGTAGATCGTCGCCTGCGCGGTCGCGATCGCGTCGAACAGTGCGCCGTCGGC
Source organism: uncultured Mycobacterium sp. (assembly GCA_964579685.1). Taxonomy (GTDB): domain Bacteria; phylum Actinomycetota; class Actinomycetes; order Mycobacteriales; family Mycobacteriaceae; genus Mycobacterium. The sequence continues at coordinate 2,768 of CAZOIX010000652.1, read as the reverse complement.
GCCGTTCGGCGGTCGTGTGGGGCTGGTGGGTTCCGCGGCCCGCGACGACGTCGTCGTCGTGGGTGAGGGTTCGGGCCCGGGTTGCGGTGACGTCACTGCGGTTTCCCCGGCCCTACGAGCGCGACGGTGTAGGCCGCCGTGCATGCCGCGGCGATCGAGCCGAGCAGCCCGGCCCGGTAACCCGACAGCGTGGCGGCCAGGTTGGACGCGCTGTCGGCCGACACCCGCAGCGCCCCGATGACGTCCTGCACGGTCGGGGTCTTGGCGGGCTCGGCCGTGGTGCTGCTCGCCGTCTCGGTGGGATCAGCGGTGGGGGCATCCGTCCCGCGCATCCTGACCAGTTCGTCGGACAGCGCCTGGGCGTGTGCCGACCGCTCGGAGGCGACCGTCGTCAATGCCTCGGCCAGGTCGCCTCGTACTGCGGCCGCGGCGTCGGTCGCCAGTTGACTGTCGGCGCGCGCCCGTTCCAGCTGCGCGGCGAGCTCATCCACCTCAGGGGGCGGTTCCGGCGATCCGCACGCCGCCACAGCAGCCCCGAGCAGGGCCAGCGCCGCCGTCCCGACCAGGAATTGCCGTCTGCTGACGGTCGGCTGGGGGCTCGGCACGTGCAACATTTTGCCATTGGCCTCACCTCCGGCCGCCACCGCGCTTTTGCCGTTTACGACCACGGCGCTGGCGTATCGTTGATACGCGGTTCGGTGTGTCTGTTCCCTCGGTGCGCCGAACCAGAGTCGGAGACAACTCAAGATGAGGAGCTCGCCGTGACGCAGCGGTCTGCGGGATTACCGTCGCAGGAGCAGGTGGTCGAGCTGCTTGACGGTGAGTTCGCGCGCGCAGGCTATGAGATCGAGACCGTGGACATCGACCTGGCCGCGCGTCCGCCTCGCATCACCGTCGTGGCCGACGGCGACCACGGCCTGGACCTCGACGCAGCCGCCGCACTGTCCCGTTCGGCGTCCGAACTGCTGGACCGCGTCGACAACAGCACGACGCCATACGTTCTCGAGGTCACCTCGCCGGGAGTGGACCGGCCGCTGACGACGGAGAAGCACTTCCGACGGGCCCGTGGCCGCAAGGTCGAGATGACGCTGTCCGACGGCGCCCAGTTGACCGGACGATTGGGCGAAACCCATGGTGGTGCAGTGCGATTGGTGGTGCGTGCGGGTCGCGGTGCCGACCTTTCGGTCCGCGAAGTACCGATGAACAGCATCGCCAAAGCAGTTGTCCAGGTTGAGTTCTCCCCTCCCAATCAGCGTGAGCTGGAGCTGGCCGGTCAATCTGAGAAGGAGGCTCCGCGGTGAATATTGATATGGCGGCACTGCATGCCATCGAGGCCGACAAGGGCATCTCGGTCGATGTCGTCGTCGAAACCATCAAGTCGGCACTGCTGACGGCGTATCGCCATACCGAGGGCCACGAGGCCGATGCCCGCATCGAGATCGACCGCAAGACCGGCGTCGTCCAGGTGATGGCCCGCGAAACCGATGAGGACGGCAACGTCATCTCCGAATGGGATGACACGCCAGAGGGTTTCGGCCGCATCGCGGCGACCACCGCGCGTCAGGTGATCCTGCAGCGGTTGCGTGACGCCGAGAACGAGAAGAACTACGGCGAGTTCTCGGCCCGCGAAGGCGACATCGTCGGCGGCGTCATCCAGCGCGATGCCCGCGCCAACGCCCGCGGCCTGGTCGTCGTGCGGATGGGCAGCGAGACCAAGGGGTCGGAAGGTGTCATCCCCGCCGCCGAGCAGGTGCCGGGGGAGCGCTACGACCACGGCGACCGCCTGCGCTGCTACGTCGTCGGCGTCACCCGCGGCGCCCGCGAACCACTGATCACGTTGTCGCGCACGCACCCCAATCTGGTGCGCAAGCTGTTCTCACTGGAGGTCCCCGAGATTGCGGAGGGTTCGGTGGAGATCGTTGCCGTCGCACGCGAGGCCGGCCACCGCTCCAAGATCGCGGTCACGTCCCGGGTCCCCGGGCTCAACGCCAAGGGCGCCTGCATCGGGCCCATGGGCCAGCGTGTGCGCAATGTGATGAGCGAGTTGTCCGGGGAGAAGATCGACATCATCGACTTCGACCCCGACCCCGCGAAGTTCGTGGCCAACGCGCTGTCGCCGGCCAAGGTGGTGTCGGTGAGCGTCATCGACGAGACCGCCAGGGCCGCGCGTGTCGTGGTGCCGGATTTCCAGCTGTCGCTCGCGATCGGCAAAGAGGGGCAGAACGCCCGCCTGGCGGCACGGCTGACGGGCTGGCGCATCGACATCCGCAGTGATGCGGAGGCAGTGCCGGCCGGGTGACCCGCGCCGGATCGGTGTGGATGGCCGTTTCGGCTCAACGACCACGTGTGGCTAGACTGAAGCGTGATCCAGCGCGAGACTTCGGCTGCTGAGGTTCGACCTGCGACAGACGGCCCCAAGGGACCGGTCCGGACGTGCGTCGGCTGCCGGAAGCGAGAGCTGGCCGTCGAACTGCTTCGTGTGGTCGCGGTGGACGGCGGGAACGGGAAGTGTGCCGTGACCGTTGACACCGGGAGAAAACTGCCGGGGCGGGGTGCCTGGTTGCACCTCGATCCGCAGTGCGTAGACGCAGCAATCCGGCGGCGAGCTTTCGTTCGAGCGCTGCGCATCAGCGGTTCACCAGATACCACCGCGGTCGTGGAGCACGTAAACGCTGCTAGCAGCGTTTACGCGCCAGCCACACCCGGCGACAGGACAGGTAGCGAAGAACATGAGCACACCGTGAAGTCTCGATGACCATGCGTCATAG
>CAZOIX010000651.1:0-3206 GCA_964579685.1 uncultured Mycobacterium sp. | reverse complement strand
GTGAGCAACTGCAGGCGCTCGTGAAAGCCACCTCGCCAAAGGTCACCATCACGATGTACAACGACCTGCCCGCCGGACAGATGGGTCTCGCCCAGATGTGGTCTGGCGACATCATCAATGCGCAGTCGTATCTTCCCGAAGGCACCAGCCCGGAAATCCTTCGGTACTGGTTCCCGTCCGACGGGAAGGGGCTGGTCGACAACGACATGCTCGTGACGCTGCGGGGCGGTAAGAACCCGGTCCTTGCCCACCTGTTCATCAATCACATGCTCGATCCCGAGGTGGCGAAGGAGAACTTCTCGGCGATCGGTTACCAGCCGCCGCAGAACAGCATCACGCCGGATTCGCTTGTCCAAGAGGAGTTCATCCCGGAGAACCTCCGCTCGGCGATCGTGAGACCCGAGTACTTCGAGACCGGCTACCGGTTGCTGGAGCTCGACGCCGCCAACGAGACCGCATGGCGCAACGTGTGGCAGGCCTTCCAGGCCGGCGGGTCGTAAGCACCGGTGGCGGTCCCGCTCGTCAGCGCGCCGTCGCGGCAGGCTCCGCCGACCCGTGAGCGTGGTAATCGGTTGTGGGCCGTGCTGGCCGCCCCCGGAATCATCTGGCTCGCCACGTTTTTCCTTTTTCCGCTCTATGTAGTGCTGTGCATCGTCTTCGGTCAGATCGACCCGCTGTTCCGCACACCCATCCCGGTGTGGAACCCGCTGCAGTGGGACGCCACCCAGTTCACATATGTGCTGACCCACATCGTCGGCGAGAACGGCGTATACGGTCCGGCCATCGTGCGCACGTTCGTCTACGTGTTGGTTGCCAGCGCGCTCTGTCTCCTGATCGCCTTCCCGGTTTCGTATTACGTGGCCCGGCTCGCGGGCAAGCGCAAGGGGCTGCTGCTGGCGCTGTTGATAGCGCCCTTCTGGATCAGCTACATGATGCGAATGTTCGCATGGGTGAACCTGCTGCAGGACGATGGACTGTTCAACAAGGTGCTCAGTCTCGGAGGCCTGTTCACCCCCGACGTCAAGTGGCTGACCGGTCAACCCGTTGTGGTGATCCTCGGACTGGTCTACGGCTATGTCCCGTACATGATCCTGCCCCTTTACGCGGGCCTCGATCGACTCTCGCAGCCGATGCTCGAGGCGTCGCGTGACCTTGGCGCCGACCGCTTTTCGTCGTTCTGGCGTGTGACGCTGCCGTTGTGCCGACCCACGATCGTCGCGGCGCTCCTGTTGACCTGCCTGCCCATGCTGGGCGACTACTTCACCAACGACATGTTGTCCGCCTCACCGAAGACCACCATGGTCGGCAATCTGATCAACGACGGTGTGCAGGCCCCGGGGCAGACCGGTCAAGCCGGTGCGTTCGTCATGCTGGTGTTCCTCATCGCGCTGCTGCCCATGTTCTACTACCTGCGTTCGGTGACTCGCGGTAGCGAGGTGTCGTCGTGAGAGGTCCCGTCGCGTGGTGGAACAACCCATGGCGCCCGCCGCGCTTCCTGATAGCGATCACCATCGGCTACGTGCTGTGGTCGCTGCTGCCGGTCGTCATCGCGGTGCTCTACTCGTTCAACGCCGGACGGTCGCGGACCACCTGGCAGGGCTTCTCGACCCGGTGGTACTGGGGTGACGACACGCTTTCGGTATGGCACAACGACGCGCTGCACACCGCGCTGCTGCAGACCCTGAAGCTGGGGGTGATCGCGACACTGATCACGGTTCCATTGGGGACCCTGTTCGCGATCGGCATCGACAGGTGGCGGGGCAGGCTGCCCAACGGGGCGAACTTCCTCATGCTGATCTCGTTCGTCCTGCCGGAGGTGCTGCTGGCCGTCGCGCTGCTCTTCGTGATCACTACGGTGGCCGTCCCGGTCAATCTCGGCACCACCGCACAGGTCATCGGCCTCGTCACCTTCCAGGTGTCCTATCCGGCTGTGCTGGTGCGGGCAAGGCTGGCCACCATCGGACCCCAATACGAAGAGGCCGCAATGGATCTCGGTGCATCGCCGATCGGGGCGCTGCGTCGGATCATCATGCCGATGCTGATGCCTGCGATCTTCGCGAGCACCGTACTGGTGTTCGCCGACGTGATCGACGACTTCGTGTTGGTGCGCTATCTGTCCGGAGATGCCGCCACCGAGCCCGTCTCGGTGAAGATCTACAACACCGCCCGAGCCGCACCGACGCCTGCGCTCAACGCGTTGGCCACACTGCTCCTGCTCGCGGCGTTGACCGCCGTCACGGTCGGATTCCTCATCTATCGGTACCTGACCCGCTCGGACACGACGACCAGCGACCGCGGCATCGGGGCGTTCGCGGGAGAGGCGTAATGACGTGATACTCAACGTGATCGACGGTCGCTCGTTGCCCGCCACCGGTGGCGCGCGCCGCGAGCTGGTGGATCCGGGGTCCGGTTCGGTGCACCGATCAGCGACCGAATCCGCCTCGGCCGACGTCGATATCGCTGTATCTGCGGCCCGCACCGCGTTCGCCGGCTGGCGATACACCACGCCTGCGGCAAGGTCGGCGGTGCTGCTCGCCGCTGCCGACGTGCTCGAGGCGCACGCCGACGAGCTGGCCGACCTGGAGGTGGCCGACACCGGGAAACCGGCCGACGTCACACGCGAGGAGGAGATCCCGGCCAGCATCGACGTCGTGCGGTATTTCGCGGGCGCGTGCCGGACGCCCGAAGGCCGCAGCACCGGGGAGTACCTCGAAGGCGTCACCTCCGGAATCCGGCGTGAACCCATCGGTGTGTGCGGCCAGATCACGCCGTGGAACTACCCGTTCATGATGGCGGCCTGGAAATGGGCGCCAGCCGTCGCCGCGGGTAACACGGTCGTGCTGAAACCGTCTGAGCTGACGCCGTCTTCGACGTCACGGATGGCCGAACTGCTGTCCGACGTGTTGCCCCACGGTGTGTTCAACGTCGTCTGCGGCGGTGCGGACGTGGGTGCCGCGCTGGCCGCGCACCGCGATGTCGCGATGGTGGCGGTGACGGGTTCGCCGCGGACCGGGAGGGCCGTGGCGCTGGCCGCCGCCGAGAGGTTCGCTCGCGTGCATCTCGAACTCGGCGGCAATGCGCCCGTGCTGATCTTCGACGACGCCGACCTCGACGCGACCGTCGAGCAGGTCGCTTTCGCCGGGTTCTACAACGCCGGACAGGACTGCACCGCAGCGAGCCGGGTGATCGTGCACGAACCCGTGTAC
>CAZOIX010000650.1:0-3209 GCA_964579685.1 uncultured Mycobacterium sp. | reverse complement strand
GCTTGGGGCAGGACCTTTCGCGGGCGGGATCGCCGCCGGATGCCCGGATCTCGGCGAAATACGCACAGCGGCGCGTCGCGTCGGAGTTCCATTGCACCGACGTGTGAGCCGGTCCGAGCTTCTTGACGTCGACGGCCACGTGACAGAACCTGCAGTCCACGGATACCAATCCCGACGACAGATAGCGCTCGCGGTCGCGTGCGGTGGCCTCCCGCAGCACCTCGGCACGATCGTCGCCGAAAGCCGGTGCCTTAGACCAGGATCGGGCCCAGGTTTCCGTTGAACCCTCGCCGTCGCCATGGTCCTCGTCGTCATGAACGCCGTGCAGAAGCAGCATCGACCTCGCCAGCTGGTCGACGTCGGCGGGGCCGACAATCTGGCCGGAGTCGGGGGCGTCCTTACGCGGGTTCATGAGCTCGCGTGCTCTGCTCTTTCGTTCTCGGCCTGCGTCTTGAGGTTCTCCTGCACTTCGATGGTCCACGTCTCGTTGGCGGCGGTGGTGTCGACCTCGATCTCGAAACGGTCGGTCATATCCGCGGTCACGTCTGCGACATCGACGTAGAACTGCTGGTACCACCGGCGCATCTGGTAGACCGCGCCGTCCTCCTCGACGAGCAGCGGGTTGTCGATACGCGTCTTGTGCTTCCAGATCTCGACGTCCTGGAGGAAGCCCTTGCTGACCCCGTCTGTGAAGGCGGAGGCGAGTTTCTCGGTGGTCGCGTCGTCCAGGCCCTTGGGCTTCTCGACGATGACGCCCCACTGCAGCACGAATGAATCCTGGCTCACCGGATAGTGGCAGTTGATCAGGATCGACTCGGCCTTGAAGTCGCCGTAGGTGTTGTGCAGCCAGTTGATCATGAACGACGGGCCGAAGTAGCTGGCCTCGGAGTCCAGCGATGCGTCCCCGTACGCGGTGCCCATGTCGTTGACGTCGGGACGGCCCACGTTGTGCAGGTACTGACTGGCGATGTGCCCCTCGAAGACGTTCTTGAAGTACGTCGGCAGGCCGAAGTGGATGTAGAAGAAGTGCGCCATGTCGGTGACGTTGTCGATGATCTCGCGGCAGTTGCTGCCCTCGATGAGCATCGAGTTCCACCGCCAGTCCGTCCACTCGTCGCTGGCGAACTCACTGATGTCGGGGATACGCACCTCGTCTTGCGGCGGATTGCCCTCATGGTCGTGCCAGACGAACAGCAGCCCGCCCCGCACATCGGTATGCCATGACTTCGTGCGCGCGAGGCGGGGCGTGCGCTTGGCGTAGGGCACCAACTTGCACTTGCCGTCGCCGCCCCAGCGCCAATCGTGGAACGGGCAGGCGACCTCGTCGCCCTTGATCGTGCCCTGCGACAGGTTGCCGCCCATGTGGCGGCAGTAGCCGTCCAGCACGTTGAGGTCGCCGTGGGAATCTGCGAACACCACCAGCATGGTGCCGAAGATCTCCACGCCGTGCGGCTTGCCGTCCAGGTAATTCTTCACCGGGCCCAGGCAGTGCCAGCCACGCGCAAACCGGTCCGGCAGCGCTCCTGTGTCGATCTCGCGAATGCCTGCTGTTTCGGTCGTCACGGTGGGCCTCCCGTATTCATGTCTCTAACTAGAACACGTTACAGTTTTCCCCTCCCGACGCGCAATCTAAACTCATCTACCTGCGGTATATCTAGATGATGCCGATGTACTCGTTCGAGGGGCGATCACCGATCGTCGATCCTGGTGCCTTCGTCGCCCCCACCGCCACTTTGATCGGCGACGTGCATGTCGAGGCGGGCGCGTCGGTGTGGTTCAACGCGGTGCTGCGGGCCGACTTCGCCCCGATCGTCGTCCGCGAGGGCGCCAACGTGCAGGACTGCTGCATTTTGCACGCCCCACCTGGCATTCCGGTCGATGTCGGGCCGGGCGCCACGGTCGCGCACGGATGTGTGGTGCACGGCGTGCACATCGGCGCCCAGGCCGTACTGGCCAACCACTGCACGGTTCTCGACGGCGCGGTCATCGGTGCGCGCAGCCTGATCGCTGCGCATTCGCTGGTCGTCGGTGGCACCAAGATCCCCGACGAGGTGGTGGTCACCGGTGCTCCCGCGAAGGTCCGCGGTCCCGTCGCAGGCACCGGCGCCCAGATGTGGGTGGATACCAACCCCGGCGCCTATCAGGACCTCGCGCGTCGCTACCTCGCAGGCCTACAGCCGATACCGGACTAGCGCGTACCGTTACCGCATGTCGTTCGGTCAGGTCGCCGCGCTGTTCCGCTATCCGGTGAAGTCACTCGGGGGCGAGCGGGTCGAGCAGATCGACGTCCGCCCCCGCGGTCCGATCGGTGACCGGCTGTGGGCGGTACGGGACCTCGAACGAGATGTCACCGCCACGGCCAGGCGCATCCCCGCACTCTTGGGGGCGACGGCTCGCTACGCGAATCCGGTGCCGTCGGACGCCGGCCCCGGCAACGTGCCCGAGGTCGAGATCACCTTTCCCGACGGCACCGTGTACTCCAGCAGCGACCCGGACGTGCACAAGAAACTTTCCGAGCTCGCCGACCGCGACGTCCGATTGACAGCACTGCCGCCCGCCGACGACACCAGCCTGCACAAGCTGAGCCGTGACGAGCGCGAGAACATGTCGATCGCCGCGCTGCGGAAGGACTTCGGAATCCACGACGACGAGAAGTTCCCGGACATGTCGACGTTCCGGGTCACCGACCTCGCCACGCTCGGTAGGTACTCGACCCCGCCCGGCATGTTCGTCGATCTGGCGCCCGTGCACGTGATGACCCAGACCAGCCTGAAGACCATCGGCGCCGAACTCGGCGGAGATGACGTGGATGTGCGCCGCTTCCGTCCCAATATCCTTTTGTCGCTGACCAATCCGGATGACGGGCTACCCGAGGCGCAGTGGACCGGCGGACGCCTGTCGGTCGGCGGGATTGTGCTCGACGTGACCATGCCGACCATCCGCTGCGTTGTGCCAAGCCGCGCGCAGCCCGGGATCGAGGTCGACCGTCGAATCACCAAGGCGGTCGCGGGCCGGGCGAACCGTTGTCTGGGCAGCTACTGCTGGGTGACCACCGGTGGCCTGCTGCGCGTCGGCGACGAGGCGTCGCTGCAGGAGGGCAAACATCGGGTGCTTGTCGATGCCGCCCGCCGGACGAAGCGGTTCGCCTTCGGCGCGGTGACCTCCGCGATGGAGCGTTTCTCGCGCTAGGCCAGGCCGGTTCTCAGCGC
>CAZOIX010000649.1:0-3215 GCA_964579685.1 uncultured Mycobacterium sp. | reverse complement strand
CGGCGAGGGAGGCCGAAAATTGTGACGTTTCAGGGTCGAAACCGGGGCGAAAATCGGGGGGGTCCGAAATCACGAGTGTATAGCTGGCCGGACAGTGGTGTACAGATCCGAGGGGTCCCCGGACAGCCCGGAGAAGGTCCCGGTCGGCGGAGAGAAGGTCGTGGTCGGGCGAGAGAAGGTCCTGGTCGGCGGAGGAAAGGACCTGGTCGCGGCGAAGAAGGTCCTGGACGGCGGAGAGAAGGTCCTGGTCGCGGCGAAGAAGGTCCTGGTCGGCGGAGAGAAGGTCCTGGACGCGGCGATGAAGGTCCTGGTCGGCGGAGGGAAGGTCCTGGACGCGGCGGAGAAGGTCCTGGTCGGGCGAGAGAAGGTCGTGGACGGCGGAGGGAAGGTCCTGGACGGCGGAGAGAAGGACCTGGACGGCGGAGGAATGGTCCTGGTCGGCGGAGGAAAGGTCCTGGTCGCGGCGGAGAAGGTCCTGTTCGCGGCGGAGAAGGTCTTGGACGGCGGAGGAAAGGTGCTAGACGGGGGAGGAAAGGGCTTGGTCGGGGCGAAGATGGCGGTGGTCTGGGGGACCCTTGGGACCGTCGGCAAGCCTGTGGATGTGTCGGCCAGGGGTCCCCGATGGAGGGGGCAGGGCCAGGGGCGGAAAGACTAGGAAAAGTCCTAGTTCCCTTTTGGGGCGGGATGGGCGAATGTGGGTGGGAGCGATCAGCCTCCTGCCAGAGAGCTGGTCAAAGTGGGGATTCAATTGGGGCGGGACGCCGACCTCGAGGTGGTTCCTTTTGGGGGGTCGGCAGAGCGAGGCAGCGGGGTCCATGCACGGCTCAGTTCCACATCGAGCTGCGTTTGCGGTGTGGGTTAGTTCGATCGCGGGGCGTGCAGTCGTTCCGAAGTCGCATGCGAGTCCGGGCCGTGCCTTGCATGGTTTGATGCTTGTTGGGTGAACGGAGTGGCTCGATGAACGTGCGATGTCCCAAGTGCGGTGAGATCAACTCGGTTGCGAGCCCACCCAGTGCGACGGCCTACCGCTGCTACAGGTGCGGCGAGTTCCTTCCAAAGCCCGCTGGGCCGAGTGGCGACAGCTCGGAGGCAGTGGGGCTGGTTGGTGGGGCCGCGCTTGGTGCGGCAATCGGCGGCCCAGTTGGAGCACTCATCGGCGGCATCATAGGTGCGGTGATCGGGCGCGAAGCCAAGGGTGTCGGCTGATGGACGTCACCGGCTGGGGAATCGCTCTGGGTCTTCTGTGCTGCGTTGCTTACACGAGCGTACGAACGTTTCGACAGAAGACCTTCGACGTCGGTGCGACGCTACTCGCATTCCTAGCAGGGTTCAGTGTTCCGGGCGGCGGGGCACTCATCGCGGCAGGGTTTCGCGGGAACCCGATGAACTTGCCCAGCTCGTGGCGCGAGTACGTCGCTGCCGCTGGTGTCGCTGCGATCGGCCTCGGCCTTCACTACCTGTCACAAGCCTTCCGTTCAGTATGGCCGCGCCAAGCGGTTCGAGAATCCGAAGGCGAAGGGACTCGTCCACCCACGGGCCCATCTACTTAACCAGTATTCGTCGCGGCAGGCCTTCACGATCCGGTTCGGCGATGATTACCCGCCATTGCCCTGCGAAATATGCACAAGACGTCAAGCTGTGTCGACCTCTCGAACAAGGTGTGTCGGAACGAGGGCTACGCCTGCACTAGCAATATTGGGAGTCTGAATGGCGAGCGTCGTTGAAGAGATCCTCCAATGGTCGTCCACGCTTCCGCGCTGGGAGCGACTCGCATTGGACAAGATCCTCAGCGGGACGGAGCTGACGGCAGAGGACGAGAGTGAACTGCTCGACCAGCTTTTGTCAGATGAGGGGCTTGCACCCGTAAGGCCTGCACCTCTGCTCAAGCATGCGGCCCCAATCTTGCCGCCCTCCGCCGGTCTGCCCCCACGCATCGCGCGTGCGTTTGGGTTTCGAAACGTCAACGCGCTCGCGCCCGACCAGGAACTGGTCTTCAGCGACCAGTTGACGGTATTCTATGGAGGAAACGGGTCAGGAAAGTCGAGCTACGCGCGCGTGCTCGGGGCACTGGGATTCAGCCGAGGTGACCGCCGAGTCCTGCCAGATGTAACGCGCCCCTATGACCCTGCGGCGAAGCCTTGCGTGAGTATCGAACTGGCAGACGGCACCCCACCGACCGAGTTCACCATCGCTGATGGTGGGCCGGTGCTACCGCACCTTTATGTCTTCGATACAACCTCAGTGGTCTCGCACCTGACACAGGAGCAGACGATCACCTTTTCGCCGGCGGGGCTGTCGCTGCTGACTCGCCTATCGACAGTGACGGATCGGGTGCGCACGCTGCTGCGCGACCGAGTCGCCCGTACTGCCGTTCCCTACGTCGCGCAGCCGCCCTTCGTGGGCGACTCTGAAGTATCCCGGCTCGTCAGTACGCTCAGCGCGACATCTGACCTGGCGCGGCTCCGTGAGCTCGCAACGCTGACTGATGAGGAGCAGGCGCGTGCGTCATTCCTCGACACGGAGATCGCCCGCATCAAGTCCACGGATGCCCGACAGCGCTTGCAGGTGCTCGCGGGGCAGCTCTCGAGCGCACGCAAGCTAGTGGAGGAGTGCCGCACTCTGCGAGAAGAGCTGGATACGCTCAGCCCCGCGACGCTCGCGACTCTCGCAGTTGAGCTAACCGCAGCGGACAAGGCCGCAGCCGCGGTCGGTGCGGAGCAGTTCGCGACGCCGCACCTTCGCACAGTGGGAGCCGACCCATGGCTGCAATTCATCCGGGCGGCTCAAGTGGTCGCGGCTCAGGAGGGTACGCCGGACCAGCCCTATCCCGCGGAAGGTGCTATCTGTGCGCTCTGCCAGCAACCGCTGTCGGCGGGCGCGCGAGATCTCCTGCAACGGCTCTGGGCCTTTCTGCGTGGCGAGGCGCAACAGACGTCGAAGCGGTTGCGGGAGCTAACGGAGTCCACGCGGGCTCGGCTCAGCGCGCTTCAGGACCGCGTGGGTCGCGCACAACTATCGCTTCGGCACGTCTATCCGGACCCTACACTTGAGCCGGCGATCGTGATCCAGCAGTTTCTCGATGCGGCGAGCGCCTCCCTCGATGAAGCTGAGAGGGCACTAGAGTCCGGTATTCCGGCGATGGAGAGAGTGCTACCCAGCGGTGAAGAGGAGGTACTCCAACATGTGATCACGCGGTTTGAGGCAGAGGACGCAGC
>CAZOIX010000648.1:2409-3217 GCA_964579685.1 uncultured Mycobacterium sp. | reverse complement strand
CGTAGGTGACGGACACGATGACCGACTTCATCGCCCCCGTGGTCACGGAGTCGACGGCCAGCATCATCGCCGACCGGCTGCGCCAGGCCATCGCGCACGGCGAACTGGAACCAGGCACGCAGCTCGGCGAGGCCGAGCTCGCGCGCAAACTCGGCGTCAGCCGTGGCCCGTTGCGGGAGGGTATGCAGCGTCTGACGCAGGAGGGCTTGCTGGTCGCGATCCGCAACCGCGGGTTGTTCGTCATCGACATGACGCCCGACGAGGTCCGCGATATGTACCTGGCCCGCGAGGCCATCGAACGGACCGCAACCCGCTGCGTTCTGCAGGGCGACCACGCCGCGGCGGGGGATGCGCTGCTGGCCATCGTCGCCGATATGGCCGCGACGACCGACGCGCACGAGATCGCCGAGGTCGACATCCGGTTCCACGAGCGGCTGGTGGAGTTGGCGGGCAGCCCACGACTGACGCGGATGCACCAGACCTACATCGTCGAGACACGGATGTGCGTGCACGCACTCGCCGACACCTACGACGCCCCTAGCGACCGGGTCGTCGAACACCATGCGTTGGCGAGCGCGATCCGGTCCGGTGACGTGCCGCTTTCGGACAAACTTCTGCTCGCCCATATGGAAGACGCCGTCGAGCGGCTGATCGGACGGTTGGTGCGCTGAGCGTGGCTCAGGCCATCGCGATGCCGATGTACTTGGTCTCCAGGAATTCGTCGATGCCGACGCTTCCGCCCTCGCGGCCGAGACCGGACTGTTTCACTCCACCGAACGGCGCCGCGGGGTTGGAGACCACGCCCTGG
>CAZOIX010000648.1:0-2399 GCA_964579685.1 uncultured Mycobacterium sp. | reverse complement strand
GGTCTCCAACGCCTCTGCCACGCGCAACGCCCGGCGCAGGTCGTTGGTGAACACGTAGGCCACCAGGCCGTACTCGGTGTCGTTGGCGGCGGCGACGACCTCGTCCTCGGTGTCGAACGGCGTCAGCGGGGCGACCGGTCCGAAGATCTCCTCGTCGGACATCCTGGCCTCCCTGGTGACGCCGGTGAGCACGGTCGGCGGATAGAAGTAGCCGCCACCGGCCACCGCCGAGCCGCCGGTGAGCACCCGGGCGCCACGTGTCACCGCGTCGTCGACCAGCGCCTGGACCTTGTGCAGCCCCGCCTCGTCGATCAGCGGGCCGACGGTGACGCCGTCCTCGGTGCCCCGGCCCACGGTCAGCGCGGCCATGCGGTCCGCCAGCCGCGTACCGAATTCGTCGATCACCGACGCGTGCACGAAAATCCTGTTGGCGGCCGTACAGGCCTCGCCCATGTTGCGCATCTTCGCCGCGATCGCCCCGTTCACCGCCTCGTCGAGGTCGGCGTCGTCGAACACGATGAAGGGCGCGTTGCCGCCGAGTTCCAGCGAGGTCCGCAGCACCTTCTCCGCGCACTGTTCGAGCAGGATCCGCCCCACCCGCGTCGACCCGGTGAAGGACAGCTTGCGCGCCAGCCCGGACCGGATCATCGGTTCCATCGCCGCGTTCGCGTCCATCGCGGTGACGCAGTTGACGGCGCCTGCGGGCACACCCGCCTCGTCGAGGATCCCCATCAGCGCCAGCATCGACAACGGGGTCTGGTGCGCGGGCTTGATCACGCTGGTGCAGCCGGCCGCGATGGCGGGGCCCAGCTTGCGGGTGCCCATCGCCATCGGGAAGTTCCACGGGGTGATCAGCAGGCAGGGTCCGACCGGCTGTCGGGTGACCAGAAACCTGGCGCCTCCGGTGGGCGCGGTCTGGTAGCCGCCGTCGATCCGAGTGGCCTCCTGCGCGAAGTGCCGGAAAAACTCTGCGGCATAGGCGATTTCGCCGCGTGCCTCGGCGAGCGGCTTGCCCATCTCCAGTGTCATCAGCAGGGCGAGGTCATCGACACGGGCATGCAGGAGCTCGAACGCGGCCATCAGCATGTCGGCGCGGGCACGCGGCGCGGTCGCCGCGAACTCCGGCTGCACGGCGGCCGCGGCGTCCAGCGCGGACCTGGCGTCGGCGGGCGTGGCATCGGCCACCGCGCACAGTCGCCGGCCGGTGGCCGGGTCGACGACGTCGAAGGTGCGGCCGCCCGTGGCGTCGATCCACTTGCCGTCGACGAACAGTCGCTTCTCGACGGCGTCGATCACTGCTGTTTCTCGGTCGAGAACCACCTGCACTCCTTGGATCGACGACATTCCGATTGTTGACAATCTACTCGTTGGCCATCCAGGATCTTGCCATGGCGTCCCCACAGATTTCGCAGATTCTCAAACAGGCAACCGGCGTGCTGGCCGCTCGGGGCGACGGTGTGCTGCTGTATGACGAGCAGGACCGCGCCTACCTCGACTTCACCGCGGGCATCGGCGTGACCAGCACCGGTCACTGCCATCCGCGGATCGTGGAAGCCGCGCAGCGCCAGGTCGCCACCCTGATCCACGGTCAGTACACGACGGTGATGCACCGGCCGCTGCTGACCCTGGTGGAACGGTTGGGTGAGGTGCTACCGCCCGGATTGGACCGGCTGTTCTTCGCCAACTCCGGCAGTGAGGCGATCGAGGCGGCGCTTCGCCTGTCGCGGCAGGCCACCGGCCGCCCCAACGTCATCGTCTTTCACGGCGGTTTCCACGGTCGCACCGTCGCCGCCGCCTCGATGACGACGTCCGGGACGAAGTTCCGGTCGGGGTTCTCCCCGCTGATGGCCGGTGTCCATGTGGCGCCGTTTCCCGATCCGAGTCATTTCGGCTGGCCGGTCGACGCTGCCACGGACTTCGCCCTTGCCCAGCTGGACTACGTGCTGCAGACCATCAGCGCTCCCGCCGACACCGCCGCATTCTTCGTGGAACCGGTGCTCGGTGAGGGCGGCTACGTGCCGGCCAACGCGCGCTTCCTCGCAGGCCTGCGAGAGCGCGCCGACGCCCACGGGATCCTGCTGGTTCTCGACGAGGTACAGACGGGGTTCGGCCGCACGGGGCGGTTCTGGGGTGGTCAGCACTTCGACGCCCGGCCGGACATCCTGGTCACCGCCAAGGGGCTGGCGTCGGGGTTCCCGCTATCCGGTATCGCGGCGCCGTCGGCCCTGATGGAACAGGCCTGGCCCGGTTCACAGGGCGGCACCTACGGGGCCAACGCGGTGGCGTGCGCGGCGGCGGTGGCGACCCTCGACGTGATCGCCGACGAACAGCTGGTGCAGAACGCCGCCGAGCGGGGCAGCCAGCTGCGGGACGCGCTGCAGACCGTCGGCGACAAGTTC
>CAZOIX010000647.1:0-3218 GCA_964579685.1 uncultured Mycobacterium sp. | reverse complement strand
GCGGTACGCCGGGGACCGATGTTTCACGTGAAACACGCCCGGCCGATGTTTCACTTGAAACTTGGGACGGTACGTCTACGCCCGAGGAAGCGCCGGGCGAGGCGTGGCCCGACCCCCCCGCGGTGGATACGCCGATCGGCGCCGAAGCGGAGCGGGCGGTGCGCATGCTGCACGCCGCCGCCAGGAGCGGACTGCCCCGCCCGGAACGCCAACGGGTCTTCACGATCGCCAATCAGAAGGGCGGCGTGGGCAAGACGACGACCGCGGTGAACATCGCCGCCGCGCTCGCGCTGCAAGGGCTGCAGGTCCTGGTGATCGACCTCGACCCGCAGGGCAACGCCAGCACCGCCCTGGGGATCGAACACCGAGAGGGCACCCCATCGTCGTACGAGGTGTTGCTCGGCGACATCCCGCTGGAGGATGCGCTCCAGCGCAGCCCGCACAGCGAACGCCTATACTGCGTGCCGGCGACCATCGACCTCGCCGGCGCCGAGATCGAACTGGTGAGCATGGTGGCCCGGGAGGGACGACTGCGCTCCGCTCTCGCCGGGCTCAAGAACCACGACTTCGACTACGTCTTCATCGACTGCCCGCCGTCGCTGGGTCTGCTCACGATCAACGCACTCGTTGCCGCGCCGGAGGTGCTGATCCCGATCCAATGCGAGTACTACGCGCTCGAGGGAGTGGGTCAGCTGTTGCGCAACATCGAGATGGTCAAGGCGCACCTCAACCCGGAGCTCAATGTCTCCACCGTGATCCTGACGATGTACGACGGGCGGACCAGGCTTGCCGATCAGTTCGCCGACTACGTCATCGCCCACTTCGGGAGCAAGGTGCTGCGAACCGTCATCCCGCGCAGCGTCAAGGTGTCCGAGGCGCCGGGCTACGGCATGACGATCCTCGATTACGACCCCGGGTCGCGGGGTGCGATGAGCTATCTGGATGCGAGCCGCGAAATCGCGGAACGGCGATGAGCGCTTGCGCGAAGAGCAGAGGGTGGCGATGAGCGCTTGCGTTGAGGCACGGGGACGGCGGATGCAGATGAGGAGATCGAGATGACTCAACCCAAGGGCAAGCGCAGCGGCCTCGGACGCGGTCTGGCGTCGCTGATTCCCACCGGCCCATCCGACGGGCGAACAGTCGTCGCTCGGGCGGATGGGCGACGCCGCGGCTGACGTCGTGATCGGCGGCCCGGTGAACGTATCGGGGGCTGTCTACCGAGAGATCGATCCGTCGGCGATCGAACCCAATCCGAAGCAGCCCCGCCAGGTCTTCGACGAAGAGGCACTGGCAGAGCTCGTGCATTCCATCAAAGAGTTCGGTCTGATGCAGCCGATCGTCGTGCGCGCGCTTCACGGCGCGGGCACGCCGAGCTATCAACTGGTGATGGGGGAGCGGCGGTGGCGGGCCGCGCAGCAGGCGGGGTTGGCGACCATCCCTGCGATCGTTCGCGAGACCGGTGACGACAGCATGCTGCGCGACGCGTTGCTGGAGAACATCCACCGCGTGCAACTCAATCCGCTGGAAGAGGCGGCCGCCTATCAACAGCTCCTCGATGAGTTCGGTGTCACCCACGATGAACTCGCGGCTCGCATCGGGCGGTCGCGTCCACTCATCACCAACATGATCCGGCTGCTCCGGCTGCCGATCGCCGTGCAGCGGCGAGTGGCCGCCGGTGTGCTCTCCGCCGGGCACGCCCGCGCGCTCCTGTCGCTCGAGGGCGGTGCCGATCAGCAGGAGGAGTTGGCCGCGCGCATCGTCGCCGAGGGTCTCTCGGTGCGCGCCACCGAGGAGGCCGTCACCTTGGCCAACCGAACCGACACATCGACTCCCGCGCCGCCCCGGCGCAAGCCGATCCAGATGCCGGGACTGCAGGATGTTGCTGAGAGGCTGTCGACGGCGTTCGACACCCGCGTCACCGTCGCCCTCGGCAAACGCAAAGGCAAGATCGTGGTTGAGTTCGGCTCCGTCGATGACCTACAACGCATCGTCGAACTGATGAGCGCGCCACAACGCTGACCGACCATCCGCGGTAATTACGTCACTGTGACACATACCCTCGGGAGGGTGCCCGGGGAGGCCGGCTCCTTGCGGAATGCCATGTGCACCAACGGCTTTCACCTTCGCCGCCGCGCCCGGTCGCGCAGGGCGGCGATTTCGACCCCCCGGCGCCGCGTCCTTCTATCCTGGAGTGGCAGCCGTGCACATCAGCACCGCAGAAGAACCCGGAGAAGGTAGTGCCGCCACGTATCACGCCCATGCGGCTCGAGGCGTTCGAGCAGCTGCCCAAGCACGCGCGTCGGTGCGTGTTCTGGGAGGTCGATCCGGCCACCCTGCGCTCCGCGCCAGGAGGGGGCAACCCGCTCTGGGACCCCGAGTTCGAGAAGGAAGCGTGGCTGTCGATGGTCATGCTCGAGTGGGGTGCGTGCGGTCAGATGGCCGTTATGTGCGCGGAGTCGGTGGATGACGATGCGGTGCTGACCGGAGACGAGAAGTGCCTGGGGTACGCGTTCTATGCGCCGCCGCGGGCGGTGCCCCGAGCCCGGTACTTCCCGTCCGGCCCCGTCAGTGCCGACGCCGTGCTGCTCACCACCCTGGGGGTGGAGTCCGGCGATGACGCCGACGCGCTGCCGCGCAGCCTGATCGCCGCCGTCGTCGGTGATCTCGTGCGCCGCGGTGTGCGCGCACTCGAGGCGTTCGGCCACACCCCCGACGTGTCGGACCTGTCGGACCCCCACGCGGTGTCGCCCGTGTTGCGCCCGATCGTCGAGGTACTGGGGGACTGCTCTGTTGACCAGTGCGTCCTCGGCGTCGACCTACTGCAGGACGCCGGCTTCGAGGTGGTTTCCCAGCATCCGTATTTTCCGCGTCTGCGGCTGGAGCTGGAGCAGGGATTGGGGTGGAAGGCCGACGTCGAGGCGGCACTGGAGCGGCTGCTGGAAAGCGCGCAGATCCCTCAACCGGTGGGGGCGGGCGCCGGCCGCTACTAGAACCGGCCCGGCTCAGCTCGGGCTGACGCGACCGGCCTGTTCGACGGAAAGTTCGTGGGCCAGCAGTTCGGCGAACGTGAACGTGCCGGTGGGCCGGTCGTTCTTGCCGAGCAGGTACAGCCGCTTGACCGCCGCCAGGATGCCTTCGGCGATCGCGTCGCGGGTCTGAGTGGAGACGAGCAGCCCACGGTCGCGGGGGTTGGTCACATAGCCGACGTCGACCTGCAC
>CAZOIX010000646.1:0-3219 GCA_964579685.1 uncultured Mycobacterium sp. | reverse complement strand
CTCCTCATCGTCAGGAGCGACCGCCTGATCAGCGGTCTCCTCGGCGCCTTCGGCATCCGACGCGGTGCCCTCCTGAATCCCGGCTGAATCGGGTTCGGCGGCACCGGATTGCTCCTCGGTCGCCGAAGTCTCGGTCAGTTCCCCGTCGGGGGCAGCATCATCGTCTGCCATGTTTGCTCCTCTGCGGCGCTCCGGGCCAGGTTGGACTGTGTGTACACACGTCCGTCCGGTCCAACGTACGTGCCTGTCGCCGGATCATATTCGGCGGCCGCTATCGGCGGCGGCGCCGGACCCTGCGGAGGAGCTGCTTCTGCAGGCGGGGTGCCGGGTGGGAGCTGCGGAATCGGCTGCCCAGACAGGGTGCCGTTGGGGTCACCCTTCCAGTTGTAACCGTCGTTGAGCGGCACGTACTGCTCGTCGCTCTCACACATCTTCACGGTGGGTGCGCGTTTGCCAGGCACGGTGACACACGGCAGGTTGCGGGCACCGCGGACGTTGAAGGGGGCGTCCTGCGGGATACGGCAATAGACGTCGCCCGCGGGCCGGTCCGGATAGTCCTGCAGGGCGGGTACGCGCTGCTGCTGGGTCGGGAGGAACCCGGTCGTGCAGGGTGGCGGCAGGTTCAAGTTGAGGTTCAGCGTCAGGTAGTCACCCATGTAGTCCTGTTTGGTGTTCGCCTTGGCCACGCCGATCGCCTGCGTCGTCGCGGTGCCTTGCGGGAGCAACACGAGCAGCTGCTCGAGACTCGGCTGATAAGCCACCGCGACCTCGCCGATACTCACCAGGTTGGCCAGTACGACCGGAAGCGTGGGCTGCAATCTGTCGAACAGCGCCCGCACCTCTTCGGCCGCCCCCGGCCCCTTCTCCAAAATGCCTGCGACCGCGGGGTCCTGTGACTGGAGCTGGCCGGTGATCGACGCGAGATTCGACGCCCAGGCCCGGATCGCGCCACCACTGTCGGTCTGCGAATCGAGGATCGGTTGGGATTCATCGATGAGCGTGGTCAACGGATCGAGATTTGCGCGGGCGTCGATGGCCAACGACGTTCCCCCGTCGACCAACCGGGACAGCTCGGGACCGAGTCCTCCGAACGCCGTGTACGCCTCGTCCACCGCCGTCCGCAGGTTGTCCCGTGGAATCGCGGCGAGTCCGCGGTTCGTGGCATCCAGCACCGTGTTCACATCGATGGGGACCCGCGCGCGATCCTGTGGGATCACATCGCCGTTCTTGAGGTTCGGGCCGTCGCCGCTGCGCGGGATCAGCTGCACGTACAGCTCACCCACCGCGGACACGCTGTGCACCTCGGCTTCGAGGTCGGCGGGGATCGGAACATCGGAATCGAGCGAAAGGTGCGCCGCGACACCGTTGTCGGTGAGGTCGACGCTCTTGACGATGCCGACCTGCGAGCCGCGATAGGTGACGTTTCCCCGCGGATACAGCCCACCGGCCTCCGGTAGCTCGAGGGTGACGCGGTACTGTCCGATGCCCATGAGCGCGGGCAGCCGCATGTACGAGATCACCATGATCCCGAGCGCCACCACCGCCAGCACGGAGAAGATCATCAGCTGGATGACGATTTGTCGAGTCAGTCGCATATCACGGCCCCTGATCCCAGCGATAAGCCTCGAGCAACGGATTGCCTCCCGGTGGCGGGACGTTGTGATTGCACGGGCTGGGCATCTGACCTATGGTGCGGCCCCAGAACAACTCCATCCAGGTCAGATTGCATTCGAACCGCGTCCCGGTGAAGAACCCTTGGTCGATGCGGCTCAGCGTCATGTCGACGATCAACGACAGGTTCGCGTAGTCGCCCCGGATCCAGTTGGTCAGCGTCTCCTTCGGGAACGGGAACGTCGGCAGGAAGCTCAGTGCCCTGGTGAGTGCGGGACCCGCGTTCGCGAGCGATTCCAGCACCGGCCCAAGGTCTTTGAGCTCTTGCACGAGGGCCTCTTTGGTCTGATCGACGGAGTCGGCGGCCAGCGCACTGAACCTGCCCAGCTGGACGAGCGCCTCGGCCAGGTTGTTCCGCTGATCCTTGAGCACCTCGAGGGCATCCGGGATGGTGCGTAATGCCTTGTCCACTACCGGTTTCTGCTCGGCAAACTGGCCGACCAGATTGTTCAGGCTCTCGTTGGCCTCGATGATGTCGCCCTTTTGGTCGTTCACGTAGCCGATGAACAGGTCGAGCTGCTGGATCAGACTGCGCAGGTCGGCTTCGCGGCCGGCCCACGCGGTGCTGAACGCCTCGGTGATTTCCTGAACATGGCCGATCCCACCACCGTTGAGCAGCAGCGCGACGGCCGCCAGCGTCTGCTCGGTGCTCGGGTATGCACCTGAGGACTTCAACGGGATCAGCGAACCTTCGTGCAATCTGCCCTCGGGTGCTTCATCGGCCGGGGGCGCGAGTTCGATGTGCAGGGAACCCAACAAGCTGGTCTGGCCGAGCTTGGCCGTCGCGTTGGCGGGGAGCTGGACATTCTCGTTCAGCTCCATCGTGACGAGAGCGTGCCAACCCTGGCGCTCGATCTTGGTCACATTGCCCACCGTGACGTCGGCGACCCGGACCCGGGAGTTCGGTTCGATGTTGTCGACATCGGGCATCTGCGCCTGAATGGTGAACGCACCGGGGCCGCGGCCCTGGACCCCAGGCAGCGGTATCGAGTTCAGTCCCTGCCAGTCACCGCAACCGGACAACACGAGGCCGAGCGTCAGCAGTCCGACGCTGACCCGCAATAGAATTCGCTTCCGGTCCATCATGACCCCATCCCCTGGGGCACCATGAGGCCG
Organism: uncultured Mycobacterium sp.; assembly: GCA_964579685.1. Taxonomy (GTDB): domain Bacteria; phylum Actinomycetota; class Actinomycetes; order Mycobacteriales; family Mycobacteriaceae; genus Mycobacterium. Next base: position 432 of record CAZOIX010000646.1, on the reverse strand, counting down.
TGCAGCCCGTCGGCGGGATTCGTGGCGACGACGGCCTCGGCCGGAAGCGGTGGTCCCGGTGGCGGCGGCGGTGGCGCTCCATCGGGCGACGGAGGCGGTGTCGCGGCGGGCGGTTGCGGCGGAATGTAATTGGGCCGCATCCACTCCTCGCTGTAGGTGATCTCGTTCGGCCGAGCCTGGGCGCCGATGAAGAGGTTCTGGCCGATCGGCGGGAAGTTGTACTGACGATTCTTGATGATCGGCGCCAGGTATTGCACGCACAGCTTCGCCGACTGCTCGGCGTTCAGCCGCGACGCCGCCTGCACGGCGCCGCAGAGGAAGCTGATCGGGTTGGCGAAGTTGTTGACCGCAAGGATGGCGCTCGCGCCGCCCTGCGCGGGCTGATACACATTCACATAGTTCTGGAATGTGTTGGGCGCCACGTGCAGGAAC
>CAZOIX010000645.1:0-3221 GCA_964579685.1 uncultured Mycobacterium sp. | reverse complement strand
TCGTGGTGTTCGGTGTCATGGTGTCGCTGCTCGGCGGTCTGCGCCGTCGGGATTAGGCGCACGCGCCGACCCGGGTACCGTTCTGCCATGCCGTTCGTCTCGGATATCGCGGGCCCGCAGCAGCCCGTCCGGGCGCAGGCACCCCTGGCCGCAGGGTCGCTTCGCCGCACCAGCACCATCGACACACATCCGGCACAGACCGGTGATTCCGATGTCGACCTGCGGGCGCGCGATGTGGTCGCGGGGCAGCACACGGTCGACGTGCTCGGCGAGGTCCGGGTGCGGGCGCACCTGTCCCAACGCGTGATCCGCGACATCACGTCCGATCCCCGAGACGGGCGCCTGACGCAGTTGCGTGGTTGTCTGGTCGGCCCGGGGTTTCGCTCCTCGGTGGGCAAGGTGCTTCCCGACGAGGTGCAGCGGGCCAGCTTGCTGCACCTCCTGCTCGACGACTGGGTCGGCGCGGCTTTGGTATCCGGCTACTCGGTGCAGCATGCGGCGATCACCCTGGGCGTCGAGGAGAAGCTGCCCGAAGGCACCGCCGACCGGATGGCGGGGATCTGCGCCGGCTTCGCGCCGGAGGCGTCGCTGGTCGGCTATGCCCGCCGCCACAACACCATTCCATCGGTCCACGGCCCCGTGGCCCCGCCACTGCCCGGGCTGCACCCCGTCGAACCGCTGCGCGCACACGGGATGCGCCGGTTCCGCCGACTCGACCTTCGTCCGGCAGAGGCGGATTCCGCGGATTTTGACGCCCACTTCCGGGATTCGCATGTCGACGGCGACGGTGTCGAGACGATCGTGCACGAGTACACCGTGGCCGGTGCGGTAGACACCTCGACGCGCACCATCACGTCGGTCACGGCTGACGTCCGGGTGCTGCCGTGGCAGGAGTGCCCGGCCGCGATCGGCAGCGCCGGGCGGGTGCGGGGTATGACGGTGTCAGAACTGCGCGAGCGCGTCCGCAACGAGTTCGTCGGCACCAGCACGTGCACGCATCTCAACGACACGCTGCGCGGTATCGCCGACCTCGATGCGCTGCTTGCGCTCCGCGCCGGACTCTAGGGCTCGATGATGTGTGACGGGTCGGGTCGGCGTTCCGCTGGCGCCTGGCTGTAGTCGCCCCATGGGCCGTCGCGCTGTTCGATCGCCGCCCGAACCCCTTGTGATCCAGCGGTTTCGATGAATGCCAGGGCGTCGGGGGTGTTGCGCATCAGCCCGTCGAGGATTCCGCCGAGCGCTTGTGTGGACGCCAGACCCATGTTCTCGTAGGCCTGGTTGACGATGAGCTTCTGCGCCTGCAGCTGAGACAGCGGGATCGTGGCGAGCTTGTCGGCGATCTCTTTGACGCGCGACTCAAGCCTCTCGAACGGCACCGATTCGTTGATGAGTTCCACTGCGGCGGCTTCCTTTCCGGTCAGTGGCTCACCGGTCAGCGCGTGCCACTTCACCTTCGCCAGGCTGAGCCGATACAGCCACATGCCGGTGAGGTAGCTACCCCACATGCGGGCGTACGGGGTGCCGATGACGGCGTCGTCGCTGGCGATCACGATGTCGGCGCACAATGCGTAGTCACTGCCGCCACCGACACACCATCCGTGCACCTGGGCGATGACGGGTTTGGAGGCCCGCCAGATCGCCAGGAACTTTTGATGTGGGCTGGTGGACTGGGCGCTCATCGCCGCGAAATCCTTGCCCGGATCCCAGCGGCCGTCGGTGTTCATCAGATCCGCCCAATGCGTGAAACCCTCACCGAAGTCGTAGCCGCCGGAGAACGCGCGCCCGGCGCCGCGCAGCACGATCACCTTGATCGAGGGATCGCGCTCGGCCAGCTCGATGGCGGCTGCGATCTCGTCGGGCATCGGCGGAACGATCGTATTGAGCTTCTCGGGGCGGTTCAGGGTGATGGTCGCGACTGGTGGCTCGGTCTTGTAGAGCACGGTTTCGAACGTCGTCGGCATAACAGCAGTCGAGTCACTTCGGATACGTAAGTCAAGGACGCGGCAAACATTTAGGTGTGCCTACCCTCTGACCTTCGGGGAATGCTATGTTTTGCCTTTCCTAACTTAGAGGGTGCAAATGAATCGTTTTCTCGCATGGTCGGTGCCGTTCGTCGCCGTCAGCCTGGTCGTCGCGGGCTGCTCCAGTGACAAATCCAGCAGCACCGAGGCGACATCGTCCGCAGGCGCGGCGACCTCGGCGTCGAGCGCAGCTGCTGCGGCCCCCGATCCACTGGCCGAGCAGGCGGCAGCGGAGTACAAGACCTATGCGGTCGGTCAGATCGACGAGCTCGCGGCCGCCGTCAAGGTGTTGACCGACGCGGTGCGGGCCAACGATCTGCAGGCCGCGCAGGACGCCTACGCACCCTCGCGCGTCCCGTGGGAGCGCATCGAGCCGCTGGCCGGGCTGGTCGAGGAGATCGACGGCAAGGTGGACTCGCGCGTCGACGACTTCGCCGGTGTGGACGATCCCGAGTTCACCGGCTGGCACCGTCTCGAATACCTGCTTTTCCAGCAGAACACGACCGAGGGTGGTGCCCCGTTCGCCGATCAGCTCGACAAGGACATCGCGTCGCTGAAGGAGCAGTTCCCCAGCGTCGAGGTGAAGCCCGTCGATGTCGCGACCGGTGCGGCCGAACTGATCGAAGAGGTCTCCGAAGGAAAGATCACCGGCGAGGAGGACCGCTACTCAAAGACCGACCTGTGGGACTTCGACGCCAACCTGCAGGGCTCGCAGGCCGCGATCGACAAGCTGAAACCAGCCCTTGAGAAGGCCGATCCGGAGCTGCTCGGCAAGATCGAGACCGGCTTCGCCGATATCAACGCCACGCTGCAGCCGCTGCGCCGCGGCGACGGCTGGGTGCTGTACTGCACCGAGAACGACCCGTACCCGTCGCCTCGCTGCACCGGCGTGACCGTCGACCCGCCGACCATCGACAAGCTCAAGGCGCAGCTGGCCGGCCTGTCGGAGAACGTGTCTCAGGTCGCGGGGGTCTTGAAGCTGTCGTGACCGAGCAGCCGCCGCGCCGGGGCGTCTCGCGGCGAGGATTCGTCACGGGCGCCCTGAGCGCGGGCGCGGGAGCTGCCGTCGGTGCCGGCGCCACGCTGGCGTTGACGTCCGCCGGGCGGCCGCAGCACCCCGCACCCGGCACGCAGGGAACCTTCGTCGACTTCGAGGGTGCGCATCAGGCGGGTGTCACCGCGCTGCCGATACCCGAGCAG
>CAZOIX010000644.1:0-3222 GCA_964579685.1 uncultured Mycobacterium sp. | reverse complement strand
ATACGCAGCTGGCGAATCTCACCGGACGGCCCGCGATCACGCTGCCGTTGCACTGGACCGCTGCCGGTCTACCGCTCGGCGTTCAATTCGTGGCTCCCCTGGCCGGGGAGTCGCTGCTGATCCGGCTGGCGGCTCAACTCGAACAGGCGCGCCCGTGGGCGGCCCGCCTGGCGCCGGTCTAGACACGGGTGACTGAGTTCACGCCCGCATCGCGCGACCAGGGGTTTGACCGCCGACGTCGCTGGAAATGACATCACCATGCACTCGCCCAACAAACTGGTACGTGCGCGACGACTCGGTGCGTGCATCCCGGTCCTGACGCTCGGCGTCGCGGCCGTGGCCGGATGTTCCGCCTTCGCGAACCAGGCCAGCAGTTCCTCGACATCCGACGCATCGGAAGCCCCGGTGACCTCGCCCCGAACCGAGGCCATCGCGACGCCCAGTCCGATCCCCTCGACGGATCGAATTCCGCCGATCGGCGATGTCTGGCTGGAGCTGGACGACCGGGGTGACCTGGGCACGATCGTCGTCGACGGGTCGGGCCGCGCGGTGTACGCGTTCTCCTCGGACCAGGTGAACGACCCCACCTGCTACGACGTCTGCGCCGACACGTTCCTGCCGGTGCTGGCGAAAGGCGATCCGGCGGGCGGTATCGGCATCCAGGTGTCCGCGGCGGGCACCGCGCCGCGCCGTGACGGCGCCAAACAGGTGACCTACCAGGGCCACCCGCTGTACCACTACGCGGGAGACAAGGGTGACAAGAACGCCGGCGGACAGGGCCTTGACCTGTTCGGCGGCGAGTGGCACGTGCTGGCCAAAAACGGGCAGCCGCTGGCATAGCGGGCGATCAGGGCATGATGCCCAGGTGACATATCGCGCGCCGACCCTCGCCGACGTCATCGCCACCCTCGACGTCGAACGCATCGACGACCACCACTTCCGCGCGATACAGCTCGACAACGCGGCCACATCGTCGGCGGCCATATCGCCGGACAGGCGCTGATGGCGGCGAGCCTGACGGCGCCCGGTCGCACACCGCACAGCGTGCACGTCTACTACGTGCGCGCCGGCGACGCCCGGGAGCCGGTCGATCTGCTCGTGGACATGGCGCGCGACGGCGGGACCCTCTCGACTCGCCAGATCACGGCACGCCAGAACGGCCAGATTCTGCTCGAAGCGCTCGCATCGTTCAGTACACCCATCGAGGCGCTTGACTACTACCAGCCGATGCCCGGTGTCGCCGACCCTGACACACTTCCGCCGATCCAGGAACAGTTGGCGGCGTATGCGGACGAGCTCGGGGGCCATTGGGTACGTCCCCAGCCTTTTGATCTGCGGTATGCCGATGCGCCACCGCGCCTCGCGGTGGAGCTACCTGAGCCGCCGACGCGAATGCGAATGTGGTGGCGGCCCAACGGCTTTGTCCCCGCCGATGAGGTGCTGCACAGCTGTCTGTTGACCTATCTGTCGGGGACGACGATGGTCGAGGTGGCACTCGCGCGGCGGCGCCAGACCCCGCTGGATTCCTTCAACGCACTCATCGACCATGCGCTGTGGTTTCATCGACCCGTCGACCTTTCGGATTGGGTACTGTCCGACCAGGTTTCGCCCAGCGGCATCGCGGGCCGGGGACTGACGACGTCAACGATGTACAACCGGAGCGGCCAACTGGTCTGCATCGCCACTCAGGAGCTGTACTTCGGCAGGAATAGAAGTGCCTCCGAGCGGCTTGGTAGGTGACATGATCGAAGATCTGATGCGGGCGAACCTGCTCGATGTGTTCAACGAACGCGATGACATCAAGCGGCGCGACGCCATCGAGCGCACCCACGCACCGCATGTACGTTGGACCGACGCCGAGGGCGTGACCACCGGCCGCGAGGCGCTGGAATCCAAATGCGTTGCGCTACAACAGCAACTGGGAAACCTGCAATTCGTGGCGGCCGGGCCGGTGCACGAGCTGCCGAACTTCGGTTACCTGGCCTGGCATCTCACGGCGGCCGACGGCCAGCCTGTGATGTCGGGCTTCGATGTCGCGATGATCAACGACGGCGTGATTACCGAGCTCTATACGGTGCTGATCCCGCCGAGCCAGTGACCGGTCTAGCCGCCGCCGGTGACGATGTTCGACGACAGCGTGATGAACTGACCGTTCTTCCACACGCCCCAGCGTCCACCCCACATCGACGTCCACACGACGGGCTCGTTGAGGAAGAACTCAGCCGTCTTCGGCGGAGCATTCGGCGGCGGTATCTCGCCGGGGGGAGGCGGTGGCGGCATGGGCGCTTCGGCGGGTCGAGGGGGCGGCGGTGGCGGCTGAGCGATCGCCAGCCCGGTGCCCAGGCCAAGCGCCGACGCGGCGAGCCCGCCGGCAACCGCGACGGCGGCAAGAGCGGTCTTCATCGAAGGCATTCTGCATCACTCCAAGCGTCGGGACCCATCCGGCTACTTAGTCGGAATAACCACCCTACGTGAAAGCGAAACGGAGCGGCGACCTTGATACACCCGACCCGGAAAATGTAACGCCGGAGCGCGGTATACGGTCCACCTATGAGTCGAGTGTCGGTGATCACGGGTGGTGCGGGCGGCATGGGGCTGGCAACGGCCAAGGTCGTGGGGCAGGACCATCCGGTGGTGCTCTGTGACGTCAGGCAGGAACGCCTCGATTCCGCTGTCGCGGCGCTGACGGATCTCGGAGTCACGGTGACCGCGGTGAACTGCGATGTCACCGATCGGGAGGCGGTCATCCGGCTGTTCGACACCGCATCCGGCGTCGGAACGGTCGCCTCCGTGATCCACACCGCGGGTGTCAGCCCCAGCATGGGCGACGCCGACTACGTCATGCGGACCAACGCGATCGGCACGCTCAACGTCAACGAGGTCTTCTATGCAACCGCGGCCGAGGGCGCGGCGATCGTCAACGTGGCATCGATGGCGGCCCACATCATGCCCGAGGAGTTGATTCCGTCCGCACAGTTCCCGACGGCGCTGACCGACGAGGACGCTTTCATGACGGTGATGCTGGCGGCGTGCGACATCGGTGGTGCTGACGGCCGGTCGGGTATCGCCTATGCCATCAGCAAGAGCTTTGTCAGGTGGTACTCCACCTCTCAGTGCGAGCGGTTCAACGGCCGGGGACTGCGCATCGTGTCGGTCTCACCCGGATCGATCGATACCGAGATGGGCAGGCTCGAGGAGCAGGCGGGCGCGGGTGCGATGGTC
>CAZOIX010000643.1:0-3227 GCA_964579685.1 uncultured Mycobacterium sp. | reverse complement strand
CACACCATGATTGGCGAAGCGGTGGACAACGGTTGGTGTACGGCGGGCACACCATCGGGCTGGCGTTGGCACAGGCCACCCGTCTGTTGCCCGATATCGTGACCGTGTTGGGTTGGCAGTCGTGCGACCACACCGGACCGGTGCACGAGGGCGACACCCTCTACAGCGAGTTGCACGTCGAGGGCGCAGTGCCGCTGCCCGAAGGCCGTGGCGGCGTCCTGCGGCTGCGGTCCGTGGTGTACGCGGTCGGCAACCCCGGCGAGCCCGACCAGCAGGTACTGGACTGGCGCTTTACTGCTCTGCAGTTCTGAGCACAATGAGCTGGTGACGTCTTTGGCCGTGCCCGCCGCCGTGCTGTCGCGGGCCGGCCGTGTGGCCAATGACTTTCGCGCCCTTACCGGCGCCGACGTCGACGCCGAAGTGCTCATCGCCGGCCGCGCCGTCCTACTCGGACAGACGCCACGCGACCGGATCTCGGCAGGCAAAGCGACACATCTGATGCCAAGTCGCGACGGGTGGTGCGCGCTCACTTTGGCGCGGGCCGACGACGTCGACGCGGTTCCGGCGCTGCTGGGTGTGGACACCGTCGCGCGCGATCCCTGGCCGGCGGTACACCGCTGGGTCGCGCAACGCGATGGAGCCGAGGTCACCGATCGGGCGCGTCTGCTCGGACTTCCGGTCGCCGCGCTCGGCGAGGCTTCGCCCGAGCCGCCGCGCGTCCGCCCCTACGGCGCCGTCACGAGTGCCCGCGGCGTGGCGGGGCTTCTGGTCGCTGACCTGTCTGCGATGTGGGCCGGCCCGCTGTGCGGACAGTTGTTGGCCCGCGCCGGCGCCACCGTTGTCAAGGTCGAGAGCGCCTCCCGCCCCGACGGTGCCCGCGCGGGCCCACCCGAATTCTTCGACTGGATGAACAGCGGAAAGCTCTCTTACCGAGTCGATTTCCACGAGCCCGCCGGCCTGCGCAGGCTGCTTGCCGCCGCCGATGTGGTCATCGAGTCCTCGCGCACCGCCGCGCTTGCGCGCCGCGGCCTGGGACCGGCGGATATCGGGCCGCACGACGGCCGAGTCTGGCTACGGGTCACCGGCCACGGCACCGAGGGTGGGCGGGCCAACTGGGTGGCCTTCGGCGACGACGCCGCGGTGTCGGGTGGGCTGGTCCGCGGCAGCGATGGCGCCCCGAGTTTCTGCGGTGACGCGATCGCCGACCCGTTGACGGGTCTCGAGGCCGCGGCGGCGGTGGCGCGATCGTTGACCAGCGGCGGCGGGCAGCTGATCGAGATGTCGATGTCGGCCGTCGCCGCGACGTACGCTCAACTGCCGCGGACCGACGAAATCCAGAGTACGGCAGTCCCGCAGCCGTCGCCGCAGGCGTCGGCGCTGGGCGCAGACAACGCCGTCGTCGACCACATGATTACGCAGAAGCGTCTTGCCCCATGCTGATTCAGCGCGCGACCCTACTCGGCGGGGGCAGCGCGGACATTCGCGTGGAGGAGCAGATCGTCGCTGTCGAACCGCGTCTGGCGCCGCTGCCCGGAGAACAGGTCTACGACGCCGACGGCGGGACCGTCATTCCGGGTCTGCACGATCATCATGTCCATCTCCATTCGGCAGCCGCGTCGTTAGCATCGATTCGGGTGGGTCCGGCCGAGGTGCACACCCGGGCCGATCTCGCGCACGCCCTCGCAGGTGCCGAGGTCGGCAGCGACGGCTGGGTCAGGGCAGTGGGGTATCACGAGGCAGTCGCCGGACCGCTGGACCGTACGGTGCTGGACGAGGTATCGCCACCCGTCCCGGTCAGGGTCCAGCATCGCAGCGGCGTGCTGTGGACCCTGAACTCGGCCGGACTGGCCAGGGTGGGGTTGGCCGATCACCCCGACGGACGGCTGCGCAGCGCCGATCACAGTTGGTCGGATACGTTGCAGCGCAACGAGTGTGGTCTTGAACAGATCAGCGCGCGACTGAGTTCCTACGGGGTCACCGGGGTGACCGATGCGACACCCGGGTTGGACGTCGACGACGTCGTCAGACTCATGGAGGCGCACCGGCGCTCAGAACTGCACCAACGCGTGCACTGTCTGGCCCCGGGCAAGCGAATTCTGCACGACACCGATCTGGACCTCGCCGAACTCACCGCATGGATCGCCGAGCGCCACGGCTATGACGCGCCGGTCGCCGTGCACTGCGTCACGGCCGCGCAGTTGGTGATCACCGTGGCCGCGCTGAGGTCAGCGGGCAGGCATCCGCACGATCGCATCGAACATGCGGCAGTGGTGCCCGACGACTGCGTCGCCGACATCGTCGATGTCCGGGCCACCGTCGTCACGCAGCCGAACTTCGTAGCCGAACGCGGCGAGCAGTACCTCGACGACGTGCCGGCCGCCGAGCATCACGAATTGTGGCGGGTGGCCACCCTGGTGGCCGCCGAGATTCCCGTCGCCCTGTCGACCGACATGCCGTTCGGACACGACGATCCGTGGAAGGCGATGCGGGCCGCCGTGTTTCGCACGACCGGCGGGGGAGGGGTATTGGGTGCCGACGAATGCGTGTCGGCCCGTGACGCCCTGACGATGTTTTTCGGGGCGGCGGATACGCCTGCGGTGCCGCGCCGGATCGCGCCGGGCCAACCCGGCGACCTCTGCGTGCTCGCGGCGCCGCCGCCGGTCGTGCTCACCGAGCTCGACGCGAGCCTGGTCGCGGCGACGGTCCTCGCCGGCGAGGTGGTGTTCGACCGGAGTTAGGCCGCCGCAGGACTCAGCTGGCGACGCAGCATCGCACACTGACTGTCGAAGAACGACTGCGACACTTGGGCTTTCGGGACGATTCCGTCGAAGCCGTGGAAGGCGCCCTTGACGATCTCCACGTCGCACGGGACGCCGGCGGCCTTCAATCGCTCCGCGTACGCGAGGTCCTCGTCGTGGAACAGATCGAGGGTGCCGACGCCCATCCAGGCCGGCGGCAGCCCGGAGAGATCCGTCCGCCGGGCGGGCACCGCGACTTCGGGGTCGGCGTCGCCCAGGTACGCCGACCACCCGAATCTATTGCTCGAGCGGTTCCACAACCGCAGGCCCGGATTCTCCGGCCCGTCGCGGCCCACAGTGCGGTCGTCGAGCATCGGGTAGACCAGCAGCTGGGCGGCGAGCGCCACCTCGCCGCGATCCCGGGCCAGAAGCGCCAGCCCGGCCGCCGCCCGCGCTGGCCCCGCCGATCGCGACGCGGTCGACCCGGAC
>CAZOIX010000642.1:0-3231 GCA_964579685.1 uncultured Mycobacterium sp. | reverse complement strand
CTCTTCCCGCCACTCGGCAGCGTTGACCGCCAGCGCCTCGTCGACGTCGGCCGCCTCGACATCCAGGCCGGACAGGTCCAGGTCGTCCGCGGTGGGCACGATGCCGATCGGCGTCGTCTTACCGCCTGCCCGCTGCTCGATACGGTCGATGATCCACTTCATCACGCGGCTGTTCTCGCCGAAGCCCGGCCACAAGAATCGGCCGTCCTCACCGCGACGGAACCAGTTCACGAAGAAGATCTTCGGCATCTTCGACTCGTCGGCGTTCTTGCCGATGTCGATCCAGTGCGCGAAGTAGTCGCCGACGTTGTAGCCGAGGAACGGCAGCATCGCCATCGGGTCGCGGCGGACCGTGCCGACCTTGCCTTCGGCGGCCGCGGTCTGCTCGGAGCCCAGCGTGGCCCCGATGAAGACGCCGTGCTGCCAGTCGCGGGCCTGCGTCACAAGGGGCACCGTCGTCTTGCGGCGACCACCGAACAGGATCGCGGAGATCGGCACACCCTGTGGGTCATCCCATTCGGGAGCCAAAGTGGGGCACTGCGACATCGGCGTGCAGTACCGCGAATTCGGATGGGCGGCCTTGGTTTCCGTCTCCCGCAGGGTGTAGTCGTTGCCCTTCCAGTCGATGAGATGGTCGGGCTCGCCCTCCAGACCCTCCCACCAGACGTCGCCGTCGTCGGTGAGCGCGACGTTGGTGAAAACGGTGTTGCCCGCCTCGATGGTCTTCATCGCGTTCGGGTTGGACTTCCAGTTGGTACCCGGTGCAACCCCGAAGAAGCCGAACTCCGGATTGACCGCGTAGAGCCTGCCGTCCTTGCCGAACCGCATCCAGGCGATGTCGTCACCGACCGTCTCGGCGCGCCATCCCGGAATGGTCGGCTGCAGCATCGCGAGGTTGGTCTTGCCGCACGCCGACGGGAACGCCGCCACCACGTAGTACGCCTTGTCCTCCGGTGAGATCAGCTTGAGGATCAGCATGTGCTCGGCGAGCCAGCCCTCGTCGTGCGCCATCGCCGACGCGATGCGCAGCGAGTAGCACTTCTTGCCGAGCAGTGCGTTGCCGCCGTAACCCGACCCGTAGCTCCAGATCTCGCGGGTCTCGGGGAAGTGGCTGATGTATTTGGTGTCATTGCAGGGCCACGGCACGTCCTTCTGGCCCGGCTCCAGCGGAGCGCCGATCGAATGCAGCGCCTTGACGAAGAAGCCGTCGTCGCCGATCTTCTCCAGCGCCGCCTTGCCCATGCGCGTCATCGTCCGCATCGACACGACGACGTACTCCGAGTCGGTGATCTCGACGCCGAGCTTGGGGTCGTCGGCACCGAGGGGACCCATGCAGAACGGCACGACGTACATCGTGCGGCCGCGCATGCTGCCGCGGTACAGGTCGGTCATGATGCCGCGCATCTCGGCGGGGTCCATCCAGTTGTTGGTGGGACCGGCGTCGATCTCGCGCTCCGAACAGATGAAGGTGCGCGATTCCACGCGCGCGACGTCGGAGGGGTCCGACAGTGCCAGATAGGAGTTCGGCTTCTTCTCGTCGTTGAGACGTTGGAAGGTGCCCGCGGCGACGAGCTGCTCGGACAGCCGGGCGGCTTCTTCCTCGGACCCGTCGGCAAACACGACCCGGTCGGGCTGCGTGAGTTCGGCGACCTCCTGGACCCAGGCGAGCAGCCCCTTGTGCTTCGTCGGTGCGGTGTCCAGACCTGGAATGGTCGCTGCGGTCATGAAAATCTCCTGTATACGTTTTCTGCCAGGACCGGGATCGGTGAACGCTCACCAAGATGAGGGCAGCGCATCCGGTTGTCCCTGTATTACAGAGGTTAACGCGGGTGACATACCCACGGTGAATCGGGACTATGTCCGATCACTCACAGGAACGATTCAGAACGCCCATCTCACAGGTGTATCGATTCAGCTAATCGTCGTTTCGCGGCCGACCGACCCGTACAGCTCGAACCGCACGGCTTCCAGTGCCGTCAACAGTCGGGGTAGCCGGCGATCCCTGATCTGCACCGCCCTGGCCGTCTGGACGGCATGCTCGCGCAGTTCGGCGTCGATCTCGGCGACCTGATCGGCGGCCACGGCGCTCTCGACCTCGTCGCGATGGGCCAGCTCCGAGGACAACGCGGTCTCGGCGACCAGGACCCGGGTGGCGACCCGTGCCTCGGTGTCGGACCGGACGACGTTGACGGCGTCGGTGACCCAGCGATCGAGGATGCCCCTGTCGTGCAGGAGTCCGCGAATACCCACCACCCACACGGTCAGGACCAGCCCGATCGCGCCGCCCACCCCCAGACCAGCGAGGGTCATACCGGGGGCCAGGCCGGCGAACAGCCGGGTCACCACGAGGGCCACGCCGAGACCGAAGCCGGCGCCCAAGACCATCATCAGCTGCGTCTCCTGGCGGCGCGGCTTCAGTGGCGGGGAGGCGATCTGCGGTGCCGGCGGCGGCGCGACGGCAGGTGGTGCGGGCAGTTGCAGCCGGGCCGCGACGTCTGCCAGCTGTTGGGTGATGGAATCGTCGACCTCCTCGACGACCCCGCGCAGGCGCGTCCGCACACGCGGCTCGAAGGCGGCGATCGTGCGGCGCGTCGCCAGGGCGGCGTCCTCGGCCAGTTCGCCGCGCACGGAGGTGGCGCGGGTGCGGGCGAAATGCGCGAGCTGCACCCGCACCTGGGTGAGCTGACTGCGCAGCGCGATGCCACGTTCGCTCTTGGACAGTCGCCGGCGGCGCAGGATGTCGTCACGACTGGTATGCAGTGCGGTCACCCTGGCGCGCCGATCACCACCATCGCCGTCGGTCCGGTACTGCCCGATGACGCCCTGCAGTCGGCTCACCCACGCGCGGAGCCGGTTTCGGCGGGTGACGTCGGGATCCGACAATCGTTGCCGCAACAGACCGACGAGCTCGTCGGTGTGCGGCTCCCCCAGATCGGGCGCGGCGGCCGCGCCCACCCATGGCACGTGTGTGTAGTGCGGCGCCCGTTGCGCCAACAGCGCGCGGTCCGCGGCGAGCACGTCGCGCCAGTTGCCGTGCGCGTCGATCTTCGAGACCACGCCCACCACCAGGTCGGTGTGCTCGGTCGCCGAATCGATGAGGCCGCAGTCGGATTCCGTCAGCGGTGCGACCGCGGACACGGTGATGATCACCGCGCTCGGAGCGTGCGCCGGGTGCAGTTCGCCGGATTCGACGAAGGTGTGCTCGGGCAATCGGTCGCGCAACACCGACAC
>CAZOIX010000641.1:0-3236 GCA_964579685.1 uncultured Mycobacterium sp. | reverse complement strand
TCGGCGCCGACGCAGAACTGGACCAGGTGATCTTCGACGGTTCGTCATTCGGCACGGCGACGCCCGCCGGCAGCGAGGAGGAGGCCGACTACCTCGGCATCCCCGGCCTGCTCGACGCGGCACAGATGCGCGATCTGTTGCGGCGCAGGCAGGAAGAGCAGTTCACGAAACGCACGGCCAACGGCGAGGTGCCCCGACCGTCGCAACACGGACAGCTGCGTGAGCTCCGCCGCGAACTCAATGCGCTGGTCTCGGTCGCCCATCACCGCACCGGTAAACCGCACGGCTGGATCCACAACGAACTGCGCAGGCTCTGTGGCGGCCCGCCGATCGCGGCGGCGACGACCGACCAACTACGCGCGCGCATCGACGCGGTACGCGACCTCTGACCCGGTCTAGGCAGGCACCAGCTCGAACCGAAAATCGCGCTCACCGATCCGCACATGGCATCCGTCGACCAATGGAGCGCTTCCGCGAATTCGCTTGTGCTCCAGTTCGACTCCATTGGCCGACCGCGCATCGATGAGCACGAAACTGGTGCCGGTGTCGACGATCACCGCGTGGTGCCGGCTCACTCTCGGATCTGCCAACACGATGTCGTTGTCGGATCGTCGTCCGATCCTGGTGGCCGTACCCTTGACCGGGAAGCACTCACCGGAACTCGCCCGCAACTGTGCGCGCGCCTTGCCGGTGTTGATCGCGGTACGGTTCGCCAGGCTGATGAAGGTCCGTGTGATGGTGGTTTCCGACGGCGGATTGGCATCCATCGGCTCCTGGCGCAGGATCCGTTCGTGCAACTCCCGCAGCGGCGGGCTCGGGTCGATACCGAGTTCGTCGGCCAGGATCGTCTTCAACCGCCGGTACGCGTCGAGGGCATCCGACTGTCGCGCCGACAGGTAGTACGCGACCATCAACTGCTCCCAGGCCGGCTCCCGGAACGGATACTCGGTCACCAGCCGTTCCAGATCCCCGATGATCGTCTTGGCGCGCCCACATGCGATCTCGGATTCGGCGAGAGCGATATGGGTGTTGATCCTGTCCTCGGCCATCGCCGTGGCGAACACGGACACGAAGTCGAAGCCGCGAAGGTCCTCGAGTACCTCACCACGCCATTCCGCCAGCGCAGCGGAATAGTGCCCACTGGCCTCGTTGAATCGGCCCGCCGTCGCCGCGGCGACCCCGTCGTTGCGCTGCTGGATGAACCGCCCGAGGTCGACGTCCAACTCGGCGATGTTCAGCCGGTACCCCGGCGACACCTTCTCGAGCGTGCTCTTGCCGTCGATGCCGACGGTCCCCAGTAGTCGCCGCAGATTGGACACGTAGGCGTGAAGACTCGCACGGGCTTCGGACGGCGGGTCCTCACCCCACACAGCGTTGATGAGGGAGTCGGCCGCCATCGGCCTGTTGCGGTTCATCACCAGATACGCCAACACCGCCCGCTGCTTCGGCGTGCCGATGGGCACCGCGGTGCCGTCGACTGACAGCTGCAACGGTCCGAGAAGACCAAAGCCAGGGCCCCTCTTCGGCATTAGCCAACGATACGGCCTAGTGCACTAACACTTGGTCAGCCGGGCCAGGTTCTTCAGTGAATTGTCCAATTGCTGCTAGAACACGCCACACCCTGCGACCCCGCACACGATCGATGTCACCCACAGATATGGCCAACCGAGGACCATCGTGACCAGCGCCGCGATATCGGAGAAAATCGGGAAGGCACCGGTGAGCGCGGACTGCAGCTGGCTCATCAACTCGACGTGGAAAACCGTGTAGCCGACGCCAATCACGATGTAGACCAACGCAATCCACAATGCAACCTCAAGAAACGTGTTGATACCGCGCTCCAGCAGCATCCGCTCGACACGCCGCCACATCCCCGGCTCGGACATCCCTTAAAGCCCCAGCAACCGCGGTAGGTCGGCGACCGAGTCGATGACGTGGTTGGGCTGCATGGCGAACTCGTCGGCCGCCCACCGGTCGAGCGTGTCCTGGCGAAACTTACCGGTGCGCACCAACACCCCCGTCATGCCCACCACCTGCGCGGGCAGCACGTCATTGTTGAGATCGTCGCCGATCATGTACATCTCGTCCGGGTCGACGCCGAGGCGGCTGGCCGCGGCCAGGAATCCCTCGGGCGCGGGCTTACCCACGGCGGTGGCCTGCCGGCCCGATGTCTGCTCCATACCGATCAGGTACATGCCGGAATCGATACGCAAGCCGTCGGTCGTGGTCCACGCGGTGCTTCGGTGCATCGCCACCACCGGAACCCCCTGCGCCATCCAGTCGTAGACCCATGACAGTGTCAGGTGACTGTACTCAGGACCAGCGCCGCCGAGCAGTATCACGTCCGGGGTCTCCGGTGCCTCCGGTCCGCTGAACTCGCTGGAGTACACGATGTCGATGCCTGGCATGTCCTCGGCGATCTGACCGCTGTTGACCAGGAAGCACCGCGCGTCCGGGTAGTTGGCGCGGACGTAATCCGCGGTCAGCACGGCCGCCGTGATCACCTCGTCGGAACGTACCGCCATCCCCGCATCCGAGAGCAGCTCGGCGATCTGTGCCCGCGTCCTGGTGGTGGTGTTGGTGAGGTAGGAGCACGCGATCTGATGGTCGGCCAGGGTCTGCAGCGTCTCGGCGGCCCCGTCGATCGGCCTCCATGACGTCACGAGAACGCCATCGATGTCGAACAACACCCCACCGATCGCCATGGTCCCGACAGTAAACGGCGGCGGAATCACTGCAACTCGGGGCTACCCGAACTCATGGGCGACTCTGCTAGGAAGAACTACGGAGGTGTCCACATGTCGAAGGTTCTGGTGACCGGTTTCGGTCCCTATGCCATGTCACCGCGCAACCCCGCTCAGATCACGGCCGAGGCGCTCCACGGCCGGGTGATCGCCGACGCGAAGGTAGTGTCGCGGATCGTTCCCGGCGCGTACTTCGATTCGATAGCAGCCACCGTGCAGGCGGTCGACGAGGAGCAGCCCGAGCTGCTGATCATGCTCGGGGAGTTTGGCGGGCGGGCCATGATCACCGTCGAGCGATTGGCCCAGAACGTCAATGACTGCGCGCGATACGGCGTCGCCGACACCGCGGGCAAGGTGCTGGGAGGCGAACCGACCGCACCCGATGGACCGGTTGCCTATTGGGCCACCACCCCGAACCGAGCCAGGGTGCTGGCGATGCGTCGGGCCGGCGTTCCAGCCGACTTATCCGACGCCGCAGGCACTAGGGTATGC
>CAZOIX010000640.1:0-3245 GCA_964579685.1 uncultured Mycobacterium sp. | reverse complement strand
CGCGGGCGGTGTCAGCGCGCTGATCGGCCCCGGGCTGACCCGGGTGCTCGACGAGGCCGGGGCGACTGCGCCGGATGGCCGGTGCAAGACATTCGACGCCGAGGCCGATGGTTACGGGCGCGGCGAGGGCGCGGCGGTGGTGGTGCTCAAGCGTCTCGGCGACGCGGTTCGCGACGGCGACCGGGTGCTCGCCGTCGTTCGCGGCGGCGCCGTCGCCCAGGACGGCCGCACGGTGGGCATCATGTCGCCGAACGGCGATGCCCAGGCCGACATGTTCGCGCGCGCGTGTGAATCGGCGGGTGTGTCGCCGGGCAGTGTCGGCTTCGTCGAGGCGCACGGCACCGGCACGCCGACCGGTGACCCCACCGAGGTCCTGGCGCTCGCCTCCGTGTACGGGGCCGGCCGGCCGCACGACGCGCCGTGCCGGATCGGATCGGTGAAGCCCAACGTCGGCCACCTGGAGGGCGGGGCGGGAGTGGTCGGCCTCATCAAGGCGGCGCTGGCCCTGCACCACGAGGCCATCCCGCCGACAGCCGGCCTGAAAACGCTCACGCCCGCAGTCGATTGGGCCAACACCGGTCTGCGCGTACCGGTCGCCGTCGAGCCGTGGGAGCGCATCGACAAAGCGCCGCGCCGTGCCGCGGTGTGCAGCTACGGCTACGGCGGCACGATCGCCCACATCCTGCTCGAGGAGGCGCCGGCAGTCGGGGAGCCGCCCGGGGGCGGGGCGGTGGCCTCGCCGGCCGTGATACCGATATCGGCACGGTCATCCGCACGGCTGCGCATGCAGGCGCGGGCCTGGGCCGGGCATCTGCGCGCGGGTGCCCCCGGGCTCGATCGTGTGGCGGCCGCGGCGTGGACGCGCCGCTCGCACGAGTCGGCGCGTGCCGCCGTGGTGGCCGAGGACATCGACGCACTGGTGACCGGGCTGGAGGCGCTCGCCGACGACGACGCCCATCCGCTCGTCGCGACCGGCAGCGCCCTTGCCGCCGCGGCCGACGGTGCAGTCTGGGTGTTCTCCGGACACGGATCGCACTGGGCCGGCATGGGACGGCGGTTACTCGAGAGCGAGCCCGCGTTCGCGGCGGTCATCGACGAGATCGATCCGGTGTTCCGCGAAGAGCTGGGGTTCTGCGCGCGCGATGCGCTGCGCACCGGAGAGCTCGGCGGCACAGACCGGGTGCAGGCCTTGACATTTGCGATGCAGGTGGGCCTCGCCGCGCTCCTGGGCGAGCGCGGGGTGACACCTGCGGCGGTGATCGGACACTCGGTCGGCGAGGTCGCCGCGTGTGTCACGGCGGGCGTGTTCGACCTGACCGTGGGCGCCGCGGTGGCGTGCTACCGGGCACGCGGATTCCAGTCGGTGATGGGCGAGGGCGCCATGGCGTTGGTACGACTGCCCTTCACCGAAGCCGAACGCAGACTCGGTGGGCACAGCGACGTGGTCGCCGCGATCAGCGCCTCACCCGCGTCGACGGTGGTGTCCGGCAGTGTCGAGGCCGTCGAGAACGTCTGCGAGGTCTGGACCGACGACGGCGTGATGATCCGCCGGGTCAACACCGACGTCGCGTTTCACAGCCCGGCGATGGATGCGCTGACCGCGGAGCTCGGTCGACTCACCTCAGCATTGCCGTCACCGCGCCCCGCCGAAATCCCCCTGTACACCACGGCGTTGGCCGATCCGCGCGCGTCGTCACCACGGGATCAGCACTACTGGGTGGCCAATCTGCGTGATCGCGTGCGGTTCGCCGAGGCCGTGGCGGCCGCCGCCGAGGACGGTCACCGGGTGTTCCTCGAGGTGTCCGCTCATCCGGTGGTGTCGCATTCGATCGTCGAGACGTTGACGCACCAGGGGATCGACGAACACGCGGTGGTTCCCGTCCTTCGTCGCGACCGCGACGAGTTGCAGTCGGTGGCCACAGCGGTCGGCACCCTGCACTGCCACGGCGCACCCGTGCGCCACGGCATCGGCGATTCCGCGCCCTGGGCCGACGCCCTGCCGGTCACGCAGTGGCACCATCGCCGGTTCTGGCGTACGCCGACCCCGCCGCCCGGCGGTCGCGGTGTGCACGACGTCGACAGTCACACACTGCTCGGCGGCCGGATGGACGTCACCGGAGCGGTCACATCCACGATGTGGCAGACGCGGCTGGATATGGACAACCGGCCGTATCCGGGCAGCCACCCGGTGCAGAACACCGAAATCGTTCCTGCCGCAGTGATATTGACTACCTTCCTGAATGCCGTCGCCGACTTGAACACCCGTTGCGACCGGTCGGGTACCGATCTGGTGGACGTCCGGCTGCGCACGCCCGTGGCGCCGAGCCGGCCCCGCGATGTGCAGGTGGTCCTGCAGGACCGAAGCCTGACGCTGTCGACCCGGCTGGTGGACGATGACGACCCGGCCGACGAGGGCGGCTGGCTGACGCACAGCAGCGCCGTCGCACCGGCCGACGACGACATCGAGGATCTGCTCGGGCAGGTGTTCGACGAGCCCGCCGCGCTAGGGCGCTGCGGCGAATCCCTGCCGCCCAACCACGTTGTGGACACCCTGGACACACTCGGAGTGGCCGCCATGGGATTCGGGTGGGAGATCCTGGACTTGCGTTGCGGGGATGGAGAACTGATCGCGCGGGTCGCCGCTGACGGCGACCGGACGCAACCGAAGACCTGGGCGCCGCTGCTGGACGCCGCGACGTCTGCGGCCTCCGTCATCTTCGACGGACCACCGCGCCTGCGGATGCCGGCCCGAATCGAACGGGTGCAGGTGTACGGCCGTGCCCCTGCAGTAGCCGTCCTGCACGTGCGCCGCCGCCCCGGAACCACCACCACCGATGTGCTGATCGCGGGGGCGTCCGGCGAGGTCCATGCGTCGCTGACCGGCATGTCGTTCGAAGAACTCGAAAGCCCTGCGGGCAGCGATCTTTCGCGCATGCTGCACCATGTCGTCTGGCATTCGGTGCCATGGCGCGAGGACGATCGACCGTCGGCGGTGTTCGTGGTCGGCGGCGATGAGAAGACCCGACGCTTTGTGACCCGCGATCTCTGCGCAGCCGATGTGCCGCACGCGGCGTACGACGAACCGGCCGACCTCACGACATCGGACGCGGACCTGGGCCGTGACGCCGTGGTGTTGGTGCTGCCCGCCGGACACGACTCCCCGCAGAAATCGGTCGACGTCGCCGTGCAGACGTTGAGGCATCTGCTCGATCGCGGTGCGAAGGCGCGCATGTGGGTGCTTACTC
>CAZOIX010000639.1:0-3249 GCA_964579685.1 uncultured Mycobacterium sp. | reverse complement strand
ATAAGGAGTGGGCCTACGTCACCGCGTGGCACTACGCGCTCACGCAGTCGCCGCGCCGCCCCGGCCGGGCCCAGAGCTTCGCGGTAGGGCCTGGGCTCCAGGGCGCTCTGGTAGCTCACCGCGCACGCCAACAACCGGTCGGGCATGGTCAACTGTCGCGCCGCCAGGCCCCGCGGATACCCGGAGCCGTCGAGACATTCGTGATGATTGGTGGCGACCGCGGCGACGTCCTTCAACCCCGGCACCCGCGAAAGGATGCGCTCGGACAGATACGGGTGCAGCCGCATCCGCTCGAACTCCGCCGTCGTCAAACCGCTTGATTTGGACCAGATCTGGTTGGACACCCCGATGCGGCCGATGTCGTGTACGCATGCCGCCCTGCCGGTCAGCGTGACCCCGTCGTCATCCAGCCCGGCGGCGCGTGCCGCGTCGACGGCGAGTTGGGCGACGGCTCGCGAATGACCCAGGGTGAACGGACATTTGAGGTCGACGAAATCGCCGAGCGCCACCAGGAGCACATCGAGCGACGGCCCGTCCAGGCGGGTGTTGCGGTCCGGTGCGTGTTGCAACGCCGTCGCCCATACGTCGCCGGCCGACGGCACCGCGAGCACCCCCGATGGGTCGGCGACGAACGCGTCGACCACCGCGGGATCGAACTGTCCACCCCGGCGGCTGCGGGCCATCGCGACCGCGCCGTCGATCCCGTATTCACGCTGATGCACTTCGACCATGTCGGCGAGTTGCGCCACCCGCATCTCGATCGGGATCGCCTCGCCGGCCGCTCCGGTCGGCAGGCCGCCGCCGTCGAAACGTTCGAAGGTGAACCGCAACGACGTCTGGACATCGCCGGACAGGCCGATGCGTTCGGCCAGTAGCGCCGCCGAGGTGCAGTGTGAGTGGATGAGCTGCGAAATATGTCCTCGCGCATTGGCATACAGGGTCGCGGCGGTCTTCAGTCGCGACAGCAGCGATTGTCCGTGGCCGATGTTGGTCAGCAGGAAGCGCTGGTATGGCAGCCCGGACCAGTCGACGAGATACGAGCTGCGACGCACCGCGATGTCATCGCCGAACCACCGCGCGTACTCGTGGGAGTCCGCGTGACAGCCGATCCACATGATCAGCGTGGCGTAGTAGATGCAATCGCGCTGTGATGCATCAAGTCCCAGACGGTCGGCGATCCGGGTCGCGATCAGTGCCGACCGCAGCATGTGTTCGGCAGGCTGTCCCAGCCCCAGGTCGATGGCCACCGACAGCGCCGCCAGGACCTCCGCACGGGTCGGAAGGTCTGGCGGCGCCTGACGTGAGGGCATCTGCCGATTCTGCGCCGTCGTCATCGCCTGGTCAGCCGGATAGGTCAAGACGGTCGCCGTCGCGGTGCCGGGAGACGTCGAACGCCTCGAATCGGCCTTGTGCGACCACACAGATGCCGCGCTGCGGCAGCTGGAAGTCTGCCAGGTTGCCCTGCACGGGATGCGGTCCGACGGGGCCCAGATCCTCGCCGTGCACGACGGCGCTCGAATCGGCCACCGCCCACACGCGTTTCGGCGCGATCCGGAATTCTTGTCCGTTGGGCAGGTGGCCGGTCAGCTTGATCCTGCCGATACCCAGCAGAGGTCCGACCACGGGGCCGATCGCGGTGAGCGCTTTGCGGCTCCTCGACACCGGCGCGGGCATCGACGACCCGACGGCGCTCATCAGTTTCGTCGCGGCGGTCGTCGTGATGTCGACGCGCCAATCCAGCACCGAGTCGATCGAAATCGCGAGCGACCATGGTGTGACCCAGCGCGAGGTGATGTCGCAGACGACGGGGTCGACCGGGGTAGCGGAGCTGAAGTAGCGCGAACAGCTCTGCGGGCCGGGCGTGGTCGCGTAGAAGGTCCACACGCCGTCGGGGGTGCGATGCCACACCGAGAGGTAGGCGGGGGAGAAGGACGTTTCGGGAAAGTCGCGGAAGGCGAGATAGTGCCCGCTGGCGAAGGGCAGGCCCATCACGCCGAAGCCGACGACGCGTTCCTCGTCGCCCTCGGGGAGGGGCTGGTGTTTGGTGGCGGCCGCGGCCGCTTCGGGTGTCGTAGTCATGCCGTCATCATTTGTTGACGCCGGGGCCCCCCACATGGGGCAATTGCCCCAAGTTCGGCGTGCGGAGTCACCGCGGTGCCGCGGCGCGCCTCAGGCGGGCCGGAACCCCGCCAGCAGCGACCGCACCCCCAGCTTCCATCGTCGCTCCACCAACGGTCCCGACGGGCCGAGCCACCGACCCAGCTCCTGCACCGCCAACCCCTGCGCCAAGGCGAGAAGTATGTGCGCAATGTCTGTCACGTCGCCCGACAGCAGCCCCGCGTCGACGCAGCGCTGTATCCGGCCGATGAACACCTCGCGCACCGACGCTCCCGCCGCCAGCTCGTCGGGTCCGGGCTCGAAGTCCATGAACGGCCGGGAGAACATCACCTGGGCCAGCCTCGGGTACGCCCGGCAGAACAGCCGGAAAACCGGTACCAGCCGGTCCACGTCGGCGAGCGGGTCGTCGGACACCGGAACCTCGGCCAGCTCGGCACCCAGCAGCCGGAAGCCCTCGAAGAACATCGCGCGCACCAGACCGGCCTTGTCGACGAACAGCTCGTAGACGGCCGGCACCGATGTGCCTGCCCGCTCGGCCACCCGACGTGTCGTGAACCCCGCGACGCCCTCTTCGGCCAGGGTCGCGATCGCGACGTCCAGGAGATGCTCCCGAAGTGCGGGCGTGCGCTGTTTGGCCCTGGGCATCTCAGCGGCCTAGCCGAGAGTGAATTCCGTTGCCAATCCGTCGATTCCGGCCCGGATGGCCTTCAATGCCGAGTCGCGGGCCTTGAGTTTGGTCGCCACGTGGGCACCGGTGTGCAGCGTGGCCGCTTCGGCGGCCGCGCCTTGCGCGCTGGCCAGTACGTCTTCCTTCTCGACGATCTCGTCGAGCCAGCCCGCGGTGATCGTCTCGTCGCCGACGTAGATCGATGCCAGTGCGGCGCCGCGGTGGAAGGCCGCGGGCGTCAACCGCATCCGCATGATCTCGATCGCCGCAATCGGGATCGTCATCCCGATCGCCACCTCGATCGCCTGGCACTTGGTCTTCGGCTGGCCCACCCGATGGTCGCCCGACAGCAGCAGGAACGAGCCCATGGCGATCGCCGAACCCGTCGCCGCCATGATCACCGGTGCCGGGAACGTCAGGCACCGGACCGACAGCTCGAAGCCGCCTGCCAACATGTTCAGGGC
>CAZOIX010000638.1:0-3250 GCA_964579685.1 uncultured Mycobacterium sp. | reverse complement strand
GCGGTGGGCAACGCGGTCGAAGTCGCCGAGTCGCTGGAGGTGCTGGCCGGCGAAGGCCCGGCGGACGTCGTGGAGCTGACGTTGGCGCTGGCAGGCGAGATGCTCGACGCCGCGGGCCTCGACGGCGTCGACCCCGCTCACGCGCTACAAGACGGCACTGCGATGGACAGCTTTCGTCGGCTGGTCGCCGCTCAGGGCGGTGACCTCACGCAGCCATTGCCGATCGGTGCGCACACCGAGACCGTCACCGCCCCGCATGGTGGCACGATGGAGAGCATCGATGCGATGGCGGTTGGTCTGGCGGTGTGGCGGCTCGGTGCGGGGCGCTCCGTCCCCGGCGAGCGCGTGCAGTCCGGTGCCGGTGTGCGCATTCATCGCCGTCCGGGCGAACCCGTCACCGCCGGTCAGCCGCTGTTCACGCTGTACACCGAGACGCCGGCGCGATTCGAGGCGGCGTTGGCCGAGCTGGACGGCGGCTTCAGCGTCGGGGACAAGGCGCCGCCCCCGCGGCCGCTGATCATCGATCGGATCACGAGCGGAGATTGACATGGGGCCTTCTGCTGCACTGGCGTTGACGTTGGAGTCGATCCGGCAGGCGCCCAAAGCGCTGCTTCACGACCATCTCGACGGCGGGTTGCGACCGGCCACCGTGCTCGAGCTCGCCGAGGAGAACGGCTACGACGACCTGCCCGCCACCGACGTCGACGAACTCGCGACGTTCTTCCGCACCGCAGCGCACAGCGGATCGCTGGTGCGATATCTGGAGCCGTTCGCACACACCGTCGGCGTGATGCAGACGCCCGAGTCCCTGCACCGGGTGGCCTTCGAGTGTGTCGAGGACCTCGCGGCAGACAACGTCGTGTACGCCGAGATCCGGTTCGCGCCCGAGCTGCACATCGACGCCGGCCTGTCTCTGGACGCGGTCGTCGACGCCGTGTTGGCAGGTTTTGCCGACGGCGAGAAGGCCGCCAGCGTCGAGGGCCGCTCCATCGTGGTGCGATGCCTTGTCACGGCGATGCGCCATCAGGCGCGGTCGTTGGAGATCGCCGAGCTGGCGATCCGGTTCCGCGACCGGGGCGTGGTCGGGTTCGACATCGCGGGGGCGGAGGCCGGCTATCCGCCGACCCGGCATCTGGACGCGTTCGAATGTATGCGAGACAACAATGCCCGCTTCACCATTCATGCCGGAGAGGCCTTCGGTCTGCCGTCCATACACGAGGCCATCGCCTTCTGCGGTGCAGACCGTCTCGGTCACGGTGTGCGCATCGTCGACGACATCACCGTCAGCCCGGACGGCGACGCCAGGCTGGGACGACTGGCCGCCCTGTTGCGGGACAAGCGAATTCCCTTCGAGATGTGTCCGTCATCGAACGTGCAGACCGGCGCGGTCGACAGTATCGCCGGGCATCCGTTCGATCTGCTCGCCCGGCTGCGGTTTCGCGTCACGGTCAACACCGACAATCGATTGATGAGCGACACGACGATGAGTCACGAAATGTGGCGTCTGGTCGAGACGTTCGGTTACGGATGGAGCGATCTCCAGCGGTTCACCATCAATGCGATGAAGTCGGCTTTCATCCCGTTCGACGAGCGGCTGGCGATCATCGACGACGTCATCAAACCGCGTTACGCCGTATTGGTCGGCTGACCCGCTGCGCGTGTTCGCGGTGCTGCTATTCGGTCCGCAGGCGCGATTCGACGAAGGCTTCCAGCGCCTCCCACTGCTCGACGGCCTTGGCGTAGGGCGGGCTCGGACGTCGCACCTTGTCGGGGTCGAGCACGTAGGCGACGATCCTGCCGAGTGGCTGATCGGCGTCGAGCGACTCGTCGACCACGGTGTCTTCGGCGTATTCGCCGACATCCCTGAGCAATTCGATGGCCAGGTCGAGCTGGTCGCGGTCGATGGCGTCGGGTCCGTCGGCGAGGTAGTCGACGATCTCGGTGAGCACGTAGACGTTCTCGTCGGTGACGTTGACCCGCAGTGAGCCGTCGTTGGCCGCGGTGCGGATGTCGTCGTAGGTGGCAAGGTTGGAGATGTCATGGTCGTGTTCATCGGCCAGGTAACGCGCCAGGGCACGCTCGGAGGGAAACACGCTGATCCGGCCGTTGCGACCCAGGAAGACCGGCTGATCGTCGAGGTAACACCGCAGTGTGTAGTACGTGCCGCCGGAGGTCATGATCCGCACCGGGTCGATGCCGACCTTGACCCAGAAGTCCTCGTCGCTGCCCAGCACCGCGTCGTCGGCGTGCTCCTCGAGTTCTTCGCTCTCTTCGCCGCCCTCGCCGCCCTCCTCGACGACCTGGTCCTCCTCGGGTGCCTCATCGGGTTCCGGGGCGTCCTCGGCCAACTCGGCTGCCGCCTTCTTCGAAGCCTCCGCGTCGACCTCGGGGGTGCTGATGAGCTCGTCGATGGCATCGACGACGTTGTCCCAACTCCGACCGATCGCCGACTCGACCTCCGCCCACCGCTTCCGGCCGGTACGGCCCGCGAATGCGTCCACCCCGCCGCCCAGCGCGCTCAGTCCTGGATTGCCGTTGAAGAACTTGCTGATGGCGGGGAGTTCGCACACCGATCCGATGGACGAAGCAATGGCCAGCGACCTGTGCAGTTGCGTGACGGTCTCCTCGCTGGGCTTCTCGGCTGCCAACTCGGGGACCCCGACCACGTCGTATTGGCGCTCCTCGCTGGGGTCCAGCAGGTGCGCGTTGGCCTCGGTGAGCTTCTCCCACGCGGGATGGTCGGTCAGGTCGTTGTCCGTGTTGGTCCGTACGAATGCGACCAGGTCGGCCACGGTTTCGAAGGCATAGAGGTCCTCGTCCTTGCCCAGGAACGCCTCCCACTCGTCCCCTGCGTCGCGCCACCGCGGCGCCCACAGTGTGTAAAGGTCGCCCTTGGTCAGCCCAAGCCGGATCGGCACGATGTCAGCAGCCATGGCGCACACAATAGCCACCGGCCTTGACCGTCAGGTCGGCGAGCAGCCGTCGATGGTGCTCCTTCGCTCTGTTGGGGCCTGGCCGGCGGGTGCGGCAGAATCAAGCTATGGCGGATGGCCGGGGCACCGCGGTGGCGGGCATCGTCGGCGCAGCGGTTCTGGCGGCGTGTCTGCTTGTCCCCGGGATGCGGGTGGGCGCTGATCAGCCCTGGCTGGGGGCGGCGATCATGATCGTGCCCGTCGCGGCGCTGCTGACCGGAACCGGCTACCGGCATTACGGACTCGGGCGGGCCTCGGTCGTTGCGATTGCAGTGACG
>CAZOIX010000637.1:0-3254 GCA_964579685.1 uncultured Mycobacterium sp. | reverse complement strand
CTCGTGCAGCGCGGCGACGGCCTTGTCCAGCTCAGTGTCCTTGACCAGCACCGAGATTCGTATCTCGGAGGTGGAGATGAGATCGATGTTCACGCCGACCTCCGCGAGCGCCTCGCAGAACGTCGCGGTGACGCCCGGGTGGCTGCGCATCCCCGCGCCGACCAGCGACACCTTGCCGATGTGGTCGTCGTAGAGCACCTTGGAGAAGCCGATCTCCCCTTGCAGCGCGGTCAGCTTCTCGACCGCGCCGGGTCCACTCTCCCGCGAGCAGGTGAACGTGATGTCGGTCTTGCCGTCCTCGATCTTCGAGATGTTCTGCAGCACCATGTCGATGTTCACGTCGGCGTCGGCGACGGCGCGGAACACCTTGGCGGCGTACCCCGGAACGTCGGGCAGGCCGACCACGGTGACCTTGGCCTCGCTGCGGTCGTGCGCTACGCCGGTCAGGATGGCGTCTTCCATTCCGATGTCCTCCATCGATCCTTTGACCAGAGTTCCTGGTTTGTCGGTGTACGACGAGCGGACGTGAATCGGCACGTCGTAGCGACGCGCATATTCCACGCATCGCAGCATCAACACCTTGGCGCCGCACGCGGCCATCTCGAGCATCTCCTCGAAGCTCACGGTGTCGAGGTGGCGGGCATTCGGCACGATGCGCGGATCAGCGGTGAAGATGCCGTCCACGTCGGTGTAGATCTCGCACACGTCGGCGTTCAGCGCCGCGGCGAGCGCGACCGCGGTGGTGTCGGACCCGCCGCGCCCGAGGGTGGTGACGTCCTTGCTGTCCTGGCTGACCCCCTGGAATCCGGCGACCAGCACGATCAGGCCGAGATCGAGGGCTTCCTGGAGTCGGCCGGGGGTGACGTCGATGATCTTGGCGTTGCCGTGGGTGCCGGTGGTGATCACTCCGGCCTGCGACCCGGTGAACGATCGCGCCTGCGCGCCGAGCGAGTCGATGGCCATGGCGACCAGCGCGTTGGAGATGCGCTCACCCGACGTCAGCAACATGTCCATCTCACGCGCGGGCGGTGCGGGCGACACCTGACGCGCCAGATCGAGCAGGTCGTCGGTGGTGTCGCCCATCGCCGAAACCACCACGACGACGTCGTGACCGGCCTTTTTGGTCTCGACGATGCGCTCGGCTACGCGGCGGATCCGTTCGGCGTCGGAGACCGAGGATCCGCCGTACTTCTGCACGACGAGCGCCACTGGACAAGCCTTTCAAGTGCGGGGAAAGATCCCAACAAGGATAAGGGTTGGCCGCATCCGGTTTTTCCCGCCGGTCGGCGCACCGACGAACCCCCTCCGTCTGCAGCGGTTATGTGCAGGCATCCGACAGCTGGGCGAGTCCGTCCGTGACGCGCTTGTCCAGAAGCGTCATCTCGAACCACGCCTGCGGCGGGGGTGCGCCCGGAGCGTGGTGTTCGGACTCGATCCGCATCCGCGGCAGCATGGCGACGAACTTGGTGGCCGCATCGGCCACCTGGATGGCGGTGTTCGCCAGGTTGGGGTCATTCACCCGCTGCGCGCGCTGGGCCAGACCGTCGGCCCATTGTTGGTAGGCGGTGTCCTCGGCCACCGTCGGCACGGCGGGGTCGGCGTCGCTGCTCTTCGATTCGATCAACTCGGCCTGCGATTTGTTGAACTCGAGCAGTTCGAGCACGGGTTTGCACTCTTCGGACGGCCGATTGAACACGGTGTTCGACAACACCAGCGCGCCGGCGACGATGACCACGACGGCTATGGCGACCCACCATCGTCGATCAAGTCTCATCACCGGAACTCTAGCGACCGGCCGCTTATTAACGTGCAGGCAACCTCTGGAAGCGGTCCACGTAACAGAAACATCGGTTACTGGCGGTGAACGGCCCCATGGCGGGGCGCACTCACTTCAGGAGACGGTATATGGACGTGGTGGATACAGGAACCACAGCATTCATGCTGTGTTGCATCATCGGCTTGACGCTGATGATTCCCGGGCTCGCGTTGTTCTACGGCGGCATGGTGTCCGTCAAGAGCTCGACCAACATGATGATGATGACGTTCGGCGCATGCGCGATCGTCGGAGTGCTGTGGGTGCTGTTCGGGTTCTCGATGGCGTTCGGCACCAGTTATGGCGGATTCCTCGGCAGCATCACGGAATTCGCGGGTATGAAGGATCTGCTCGAGGCGAATACGACGATCAGCGGGTTGCCGATAACACTGTTCGCGTTGTTCCAGGCCCTGTTCGCCGCCATCACCGTCGCCCTGATCTCCGGCGCGGTGGCCGACCGGATGAAGTTCGGCGCGTGGATGCTGTTCGCCGCGGTGTGGGCGGTGCTGGTGTACTTCCCCGTCGCGCACTGGGTCTTCGCGTTCGACGGCACCGTCACCGAGAACGCCGTCGGCGGCTGGATCGCCAACAAGCTGGGCGCCATCGACTTCGCCGGCGGTACCGCGGTGCACATCAACGCCGGCGCCGCCGCACTGGCCGTCGCGATCGTGCTCGGCAAGTCCGCCGGTTGGGGCAAGCTGCGCAAGCCGCACAACGTGCCGCTGACACTGCTCGGCGCCGGTCTGCTGTGGGCGGGCTGGTATGCGTTCAACGGTGGCTCGGCGCTGGCGGCAGGCAACTCCGCCTCCATCGTGATGGTCACCACGTTCGTCGCCACCTGCGCGGCCACCCTCGCATGGATCGCCGTCGAGAAGATCAAGGACGGCCACGTGACGGGCGTCGGTGCGGCGTCGGGCGCCATCACGGGCCTCGTCGCGATCACGCCCGCGTGCGGCGCGGTCACACCCGTGGGCGCGATCATCCTCGGCGCGATCGCCGGCGCCGTCTGCGTATACGCCGTCGGGCTCAAGGAACGCTTCGGCTACGACGACTCGCTCGACGTGGTCGGCGTCCACCTGGTCGGCGGCGTCGTCGGCACCCTGCTGATCGGCTTCCTCGCCAGCGAGAGCATGCCCAACGGCATCAACGGCCTGTTCTACGGAGGCGGCTTCGACCAGCTGTGGCGGCAGGCCGTCGCGGCAGGCGCGGTGATGCTCTACTCGTTCGTCATCGCCGGCCTCATCGCGCTGGCCATCAAGATGACGATGGGCATCCGCATCTCGCCCGACGACGAGGAGAAGGGCATCGACGCGACGTTCCATCGCGAAGCGTCGTACGAACTGCAGCCCGCCTGACACGAAGCCGACCGGCGCGGACATCTGGCCGCGCCGGTTGGCTTATCGGTATCGAGTTTCCTGACAAGAGACGAGGTTTCCGCACA
>CAZOIX010000636.1:0-3255 GCA_964579685.1 uncultured Mycobacterium sp. | reverse complement strand
GGATGGCACTGGTCCAGGTCGACGCCGAGCGGCACCGTGACCACATTCGTGGCGCCGATTCTGTCGAATTCCTCCCGCGCGAACGCCGTCGTGCACACGACGGCGTCGTAGCTCTCGGCGGTGCGCCGGTTCGCGGCGTCGGCTATCGAACATGCCGCCCGCGACGGAAGTATCTGCCCCACAAGGCGATCGAGCCTTTCATGAGAGTTCATCACGGTCGCGACTCCGCGGCGCCTGCCCCACTCCCCCAGCGAACGAAGCGTGAGTCGGTCCGACACCTCGATGGCGTCCGGTGCCAGCTGATCGAGCAGATCGGTGACGGGTCGGGGCAACACCGCACGATAGCCGCCGGTGAATGGGATGAGCCGTGCCGGCAAGGAGATTCGCACCACCCCGGACGGCAACTCACGCCAATCGGCGATCCGGCCCGGCACCACCAGAAAGACTTCGTGGCCCCGGGCGCAGTACTCCGCGCCCAGACGATCCACTGCCGTTCGCAGGCCGCCCGAACGCGGGCCGTAGAAGTTCGCGACCTGCACCACCCGCATGAGCTGAATTTGACCTGGACGCATGTGCGGTCAACAACGCGACATCAACGGGTAGCTGAATTGCGCGCGAATTCGGCGCGGTAAGGGTCAGGCCACGTACTTGGTCAACCAGTCCTGCACGCGGCGCCAGGCGTCGGCGGCGGCGGTGGGGTTGTAGCGCTCGCCGGTGTCGTTGAAGAACGCATGGTTGGCGTCGGGTTCGGTAACCAGTTCGAACACCAGGCCGGCCTTCTCCAGTGCGGCCCGCGCGACCGGTTCGGTTGCATTGACCCGCTGGTCCTGGGCCGCGTAGATGCCCAGCACCGCAACATCTTTGGAGCCACTGAAGTCCGGATCGTCCGGAGCGGGTCCATAGAACGGCACCGCGGCGGCGAGCCGGGGTTCACCGGAGGCCAGCAGCCGCCAGACCATGCCGCCGCCCATGCAGAAACCGACTGCCGCCACCTTCTTGCCGGGCACGCGGCGCTGAAGTTCGCCGACTCCCGACTTCAGGTCCGCGACGGCCTCCTCCGGCGGCAGATTGCCCAGGGCCGCGGTCGCTTCGGCGGGATCGGCGAACGTGGCCGTACCCCCCTGGGCCGACAGCAGATCGATTGCCAGCGCGGAGTAGCCGATACCGGCGAACCGCCCGGCGATTGAGCGGATGTAGTCGTTGAGCCCCTTGGTCTCGTGGACGACGAGCACCCCGCCGCGTGGATCGCTCGCCGGCGCCCACGCGGCCTGCAGTTCACCACGGGGTCCGGCCCAGGCGATCGGAGTGGTTTCAACGGTGTTCTGCGATCCTGGCGGCGGCGCGCTGACGGTGGCGGGCTCAGTCGACGTCACCGGAGCGTCCGACGTCTGCTGCTTGTTCTGTCCGCACGCCGCGATCAATGCGCTGGCGGCCGCCGTACCGACGCCCAGCAATGCCAGCCTGCGCAGGGCCTCGCGTCGGGACAACAACCCGTCGACGTGATCGGTGGCGATTTCTTCGGCGATATACCGCTGTAAGGGTGTCACATTCGCGAGTATGCACCTGTGAACTGGACTCCGGATACGGATGCGCTGCGCGGTCGCGTGGCCGTGGTGGCCGGTGCGACTCGCGGCGCTGGGCGCGGCATCGCCGCAGCGCTCGGCGAGGCCGGGGCCACCGTGATCTGCACCGGCCGCAGCAGCGTGTCCGGTATCGACCAGTCCGACTACGACCGACCGGAAACAATCGAAGGGACCGCCGAGCTCGTCACCGAGCTGGGCGGCACAGGTATCGCCATCCAGGTCGACCATCTTGATACCGCCGCGGTCGCCCGCCTGGCGGACCGCATCCGCGACGACCATGGGGCGATCGACATCCTCGTCAACGACATCTGGGGTGCAGAGGTCCTCAAGGGCGGCCCGCCGCGGTGGAACAGGCCGATCTGGGAGCACGACCTCGCCGACGGTCTTCGGATCCTGCGACTCGGCATCGATACGCACCTCATCACGTCGCACCGCCTGTTACCGCTGCTGGTGGGCGGGCCCGGCGGACTGCTCGTCGAGGTGACCGACGGGACAAAGAGTTTCAACGACCTCAACTACCGCTTATCGGTGTTCTACGACCTGGCCAAGACCGCGGTGAACCGGCTCGCCTACAGCCTGGGCCATGAACTCGAGAGCTTCGGCGCTTCCGCGGTCGCTGTGACACCCGGCTGGCTGCGATCGGAGATGATGCTCGACAACTGGGGTGTCACCGAGGAGGACTGGCACTTCGCACTGGACCCGCGTCGCACCGACGGCCCCGTCGCTCCCCCGGGCTTCGCCGCATCGGAGACACCGCGGTTCGTGGGGCGGGGGGTGGCCGCGATCGCGGCGGACCCGCGGCGGTCGCGCTTCAACCAGCAGTCCGTCACGTCTGCAGAACTGGCGCGCGAGTACGGCTTCACCGACCTCGACGGACGTCAACCAGACGGCTGGGCATACGAATAATTCCAGTTCAGAGCCGAAAATAGACAATATTGAAAATCTGTTCACTGATTTCGTTGACACCCACGGGTCGGCACTGTTCTATGGCCTGGTGGCATACGACACGATCATCAGGAACGGTCGCTGGTTCGACGGCACCGGCGCGCCATCTGCCATCCGCAACATCGGCATCCGCGATGGTCAGGTCGCTGCGATCACCGTTGAGGACCTGGACGAAACGGACTGTTCCCGAATTCTCGACGCGACCGGCCAGTGGGTGCTGCCCGGCATGCTGGACATCCACACTCACTATGATGTCGAGGTGCTGGTCGGCCCGGCGCTGGCGGAGTCCCTTCGCCACGGCGTGACCACCGTGATGCTCGGATCGTGCTCGCTGTCCACCGTCCATGTCGGCGGCGTGGACGCCGGCGATATCTTCGGACGCGTCGAGGCGATCCCACGCGAACACGTGATCGACGCGGTCGACGAGCACAAGACCTGGACGAACTGCGAGGAGTACATCGCCGCCCTGGAGGCGCGTCCGCTCGGCCCCAACGTGGCGGCGTTCATCGGGCACTCCGATATGCGCGCGGCGACCATGGGACTGGACCGTGCGACCCAGAAACGCCAACGGCCGACGAAGAGCGAACAGGCCCAGATGGAGAAGTGGCTGGACGAGGCGCTGCGGGCCGGGTTCGTCGGAATGTCCTCTCAGCAACTGCTTTTCGACAAGCTCGACGGCGAAGTCTGCCGCTCACGCACGCTGCCCTCGACGTATGCCAAGCCGCGG
>CAZOIX010000635.1:0-3257 GCA_964579685.1 uncultured Mycobacterium sp. | reverse complement strand
CCGATCAGGCGATCTCGGAGCCGTCTGACTTTTTCGTCGTCGCCAATCCCGCTGTGCAGTGGGGGCCGCAGAGCATCGACATCCTGCTGGATGCGGCGGCGCGCTGGCCACGGGCCGGCGCGTTGGGTCCGATGATCCGCGACCCCGACGGCACGGTGTACCCGTCGGCGCGCCATCTGCCCAGCCTGATCCGCGGCGGTATGCACGCGGTGGTCGGGCCGCTGTGGCGGTCCAATCCGTGGACCGCGACCTACCGGCAGGCCAGGCTCGCGCCCAGCGAACGGCCTGTCGGATGGCTGTCGGGATCGTGCTTGTTGCTGCGGCGGGAAGCGTTCACCGCGGTGGCGGGGTTCGACGAGCGCTATTTCATGTACATGGAGGACGTTGACCTAGGCGATCGCCTGGGTCGCGCGGGGTGGCAGAACGTCTACGTGCCCGCGGCAGAGGTTTTGCATGACAAGGGCCATTCGACAGGCCGCGATCCTGCCCGCAACTTGGCTGCCCACCACAGGAGTACTTACACTTTCCTGGCAGATCGCTATTCGCACTGGTCACAGGCGCCGTTGCGATGGACGATCAAGGCCGCGCTCACGGCTCGCGAGGGGCTCGTAATGCGCAATTCTCGGCGGAAGCAGGCGAAAGGCGGACGGCGCTGATGAATCCAGCAGAAGTCGATGCCGTCGTGCTGGTCGGTGGTCTGGGCACCCGGCTGCGCCCGTTGACACTGTCCGCACCGAAGCCGATGCTGCCGACCGCGGGCCTGCCGTTCTTGACCCACCTCTTGTCGAGGATCGCTGATGCCGGCATCGAACACGTCGTGCTCGGCACCTCGTACAAGGCATCGGTGTTCGAGTCGGAGTTCGGCGACGGATCCAAGCTGGGTCTGCAGATCGAGTACGTCGTCGAGGACGAGGCCCTGGGGACTGGCGGCGGCATCGCCAAGGTGGCGTCGAAGCTGCGGTACGACACGGCGCTGGTGTTCAACGGCGACGTGCTGTCCGGCGCCGACCTGCGTGCATTGCTGGACAGCCACGAGAACAACAACGCCGATGTGACCCTGCATCTGGTCCGCGTCGGTGATCCCCGGGCGTTCGGCTGCGTGCCTACCGATTCCGACGGCGTCGTCACCGCCTTCCTGGAAAAGACGCAGGACCCGCCCACCGATCAGATCAACGCCGGTTGCTACGTCTTCAAACGTGAGGTGATCGATCGCATTCCGAAGGGGCGGGCACTGTCGGTCGAACGTGAGGTGTTCCCCGCGCTGCTCGCCGACGGGCTGCGGGTGTGCGGCTACGTCGACTCCACTTATTGGCGAGACATGGGCACGCCAGAGGATTTCGTGCGTGGGTCCGCCGATCTGGTCCGCGGGATCGCGCCGTCGCCGGCGTTGAAGGGCCACCGCGGTGAGGAACTGGTGCACGACGGCGCAAGCGTCGCGCCCGGTGCGTTGCTGATCGGCGGCACGGTCGTCGGCCGTGGCGCCGAGATCGCCGGCGGCGCACGTCTGGACGGCGCCGTGATCTTCGACGGCGCCAAGGTCGGGGCCGGCGCGGTGATCGAACGGTCGATCATCGGCTTCGGGGCCCACATCGGTCCCCGCGCGCTGATTCGCGACGGCGTGATCGGTGATGGCGCCGACATCGGCGCGCGCTGCGAGCTGTTGCGCGGTGCGCGGGTGTGGCCGGGGGTCACGATCCCCGACGGCGGTATCCGCTACTCGACCGATATCTAGTGATGGCGAGCTGCGGCCGCGAGTTGGGTGAGCCCGAAGTCGCGGTCTTCTGGCAGTGCGTCCAGCGGCCACCACCGCAGATCCAACGACTCATCGCTGCAGGCGATCTCGGCACCTGCGGGAGCACGGACGATGAACTGCATGTCGAGGTGACGGGTCGGCACGCCGAGAGAACACGTGACGGGGTGCACGTGCAGTGCCGCCAGCGACGGATCGATCTCCAGGCCGTCGATGCCCGACTCTTCGGTGGCCTCGCGCAGCGCTGCGGCAACGATGTCGAGGTCGGATTCCTCGCAGTGTCCGCCGAGTTGGAGCCAGCGGCCGAACCGAGGGTGCAGCGTGAGCAGCGCGTGCTCTCCGGTGTGGTCGAGGACCAACCCGGAGCCGGTCACGTGACCCGGCACGCACGCCCGTAGACATCCGTCCTGGCGCGCGGCCAGGAACGCCAATACGGCATGACGCAGCGTGTCCTGGCCGGGATCGGGCGGCTGCCATTCGGTCAACACCCGAACTGCCGACGCGTGCAGGCTCACTTGCGCACCAGGAGGTCATCGGTCGGCATGGGGTCGCGTGGCCCCGCCGACCCCGAACCTTCTTGGGGATAGCCGATTGCGATGGCACCCAACGGCTCCCAATCGGGCGGTAGGGAAAGCTCGTCGCGCACCAGGCCGGCCGCGAAGATGGTCGATCCGATCCAACAGCTACCCACACCGCGCACCGCCAGCGCTACCAGAAGAGCCTGCACCGCGGCTCCGACGGCGACGGTGAACATGGTGTGCTCGGCGGCGGTGCGTTCCGCGTCGGGGTAGCGGTGTGCGCCGTCCGGCACCATGAACGGGATGACGAGTTCGGGTGCGTCATAGAGGATTTGGCCGCGCCCGACGCGCCGTTCGACCGAATCGGCCGTCCTGCCATCACCCGTCAGATCCGCGCGCCACTTTGTCTTCATCCGGTCGAGCAAGGCCAATCGCGAGGCCGGATCCTGCATCCACACGAACCGGACGGGACGGGTGTGGTGGGGCGCCGGGGCGGTGAGCGCTTCGGCGACGGCGGCCTCGATCACCTCGGGCGGGACGTGCTCGTCGCTGAACGCGCGCACCGATCGGCGCAACAGCTGCGCCTGGCTGCGACCCAAGGTGATCGCCTCCTCGGTGCCCAGCCAGAACAGGTCATCCTCGCCGGGCCGCAGCAGGTCGCGTGCGGTGGAGCCGTTGTCGTGCAGCGGTAGTCCGCGCACCACGGCCACCGGGATGTCGGTCAGCTTGCCCTTGACGAGGTCGGCGGCGGCGGCGATCTCGTCGGCGACGGCGATCTCGGTCACGATCAACTCGTTGCCGTGCCGGTCATGCGATCCTTCGTAGCCGTGCAGTACCTCGAGTCCTGCCGCGCCGATCGCCACGTCGGTCTGTCCGTTTCGCCACGCTCGGCCCATCGTGTCGGTGACTACGACCCCGACGGTGACACCGAGGCGATCGCGAAGTCCGCTGCGAAGGGTCGCGGCGCTGGCGTCGGGGTCGATCCGCTG
>CAZOIX010000634.1:0-3262 GCA_964579685.1 uncultured Mycobacterium sp. | reverse complement strand
GTGTCGGCCGCCGCGGCGGGGGCCATGTCGTCCTCACCGTAGGCCGGCGACATGTGCACGATGCCGGTGCCGTCCTCGGTGCTGACGAAGTCCGCGGGCAGCACCTGGAACGAGTTCGCGGCGTCCATGAAATACGGAAACGGCGGCAGGTACCGCACTCCGAGCAGGTCACGACCGGTGTAGGTGGCGACGATCTCGGGCTCCTCGCCGAGCTCACGCGCATAGGCGGCCAGCCGCGCCTCGGCGAGCACCAGGCGCCGCCCGTCGGCGTCGCGCACCACGACGTAGCTGACATCGGGATTCACCGCCACCGCCTGATTGGACGGCAACGTCCACGGTGTCGTCGTCCAGATCAGGAGGTAGGCGCCGTCAAGATCACCGCCGACGACCGTGAAGCCGACGGTGATCGCCGGGTCCTGACGGCTCTGGTAGACGTCGTCGTCCATCCGCAGCTCGTGGCTGGACAGCGGTGTCTCGTCGTTCCAGCAATATGGCAGCACCCGGTTGCCCTCATACGCCAGACCCTTGTCCCACAGCTGTTTGAACGCCCAGATCACCGACTCCATGAAGCCGGGATCCAATGTCTTGTAGTCGTTTTCGAAGTCCACCCAGCGAGCCTGCCGGGTGACATAGGCCTGCCATTCGTTCGTGTACTTCAGTACCGATGCGCGGCACGCGTCGTTGAACTTCTCGATGCCCATCTCTTCGATCTGCGCCTTGTCGGTGATCCCGAGTTGACGCTGGACCTCGAGTTCGGCGGGCAGGCCGTGGGTGTCCCAGCCGAACCGGCGGTCCACCTTGTAGCCGCGCATGGTGCGGTAGCGCGGCACGATGTCCTTGACGTAGCCGGTCAGCAGGTGCCCGTAGTGCGGCAGGCCGTTCGCAAACGGCGGACCGTCGTAGAACACGTATTCCGGCGAGCCCTCCCGGCGCGCGATGCTGGCGCGGAAGGTGTCATCGGAGTCCCAGTAGTTCAGGACGTCGGCCTCGAGTGCCGGAAAGTTCGGCCCGTGAGCGGCCGGCTTCGGGTAGGCGGTCACGTGTCTCCTGTGCCCAAGTGCGGCCTCCGGCTACGGA
Organism: uncultured Mycobacterium sp.; assembly: GCA_964579685.1. Taxonomy (GTDB): domain Bacteria; phylum Actinomycetota; class Actinomycetes; order Mycobacteriales; family Mycobacteriaceae; genus Mycobacterium. The sequence goes on along the minus strand of CAZOIX010000634.1, from coordinate 2,185 downwards.
GGCCAATGTCAAGGCACGGGGACGACGTCGCGCGGTGCGCGAGCGCCGCGGTACCACCCCGCTTGCGCACATCGACTGTGCGCCGCTCACTTCGGGCGATGACGGGCCCACCCGTTCGGGTCTACTGAGCTAAGACAGCCGTTCTTCCGAAGGCTCCCCGGTGATGGCCGGATCGACGCCCGTGCGGTCGATTCTACTTATCCGACCGGCAACGCGTCCGAGGTCATCTCGTAAAGCGCGAGCGGGAACTGCTCGGCGAGCTCTTCGACGGTGTACGGCTCGAAGTGGCTGGTGTCGTACCACCAGTCGACGTGCACCCGATCCTCGAAACGGTAGACCCTCAGTTCGAGCGCGTGGCCCAGCGCGGGAGGCGCCTCCTGGACCGGCACCGGCACCGATTCCTCGGACACCTGGCCCAGGTAGTTGAAGTAGACCTCCGACATTTCCTCGGCGCCGCTCTCGGTGGCGGAGGTCAGCAGGCGGTGCACACCGCCGAGTACCTCGGTGGCAGCAACCTGGTGGGCCCGAGCGCACAACAGCGGGACCGCGTCGAGCATGCTGCCGCGCTCGCTCGCGACGTCGACCGCGACGATGCCGTCCCCGAGGGTCTTCGCGATGGTGCGGGCCCCCGCCGCGAGGAGGATCTCGTCGGCGGCAACCCCGAGGTATTCGGATCCTCCGTCGAGTTCGGCCGTGAGTTCGTCGGTGGCCGGTGTCGACACCCGCGCCATGCCCGCCGGACGGGTGGCGTCGGCAGTGTCGTAATCCACGATGTGGATCGTCGCGGTCGCAAATTGCGTCACGGAATTGAAGGCCTCGTTAGCCGTCGCCGGCAACTGGGAAGCAACCATGTGCCAACGATAGCTCAGATGTCCCAAATATGGGATACCGGTCCCGAAACTGTGACGCCAGTGTCAATTAAGGCAAACGTTTACAGTTTGCGGTTGCCTCTGCCCATTCGACGGAATTTGCTTTATCGTAAGTGGATGCCCCGCACCGACGAGAATGGCCGACAGCTAAAAGCCCTGCTCGACTACCTACTCGACGGCGATATTGACGCCAAGGATATTTATGACGCGCTCGGGACATCGAGCAGCACGTACTACCGACGCATCAAGGAAGCCGACTATCCCGACGCAGAGGAATTACGCCGGGTATCCGATAGATTCGGCCTGAGCTACCCCGACCTGCAGATCAGGTTCGGCCTGATGAGCCAGCAAGAGGTGTGGAGCTACGTCGAGTCCCTGCCTTCCAGGCCCTTCACCGGGACCGCCGTCCGGGAGGCGACTGCCGTTCGAACCACGCACCGAACCCGCGCGCCGAAGCTGTCGGAGCTGAAACCGCGCAGTGACGCACCGCCGCTGTAGCTTTATACTTTGCTGAGTACACCGCGGCTCGAAAGCGACACTCATGGCTCTCACGTCACTCATTGCGATCACACTTTGCTGTATCGCATGGAGCTTGTGGATTCGCCGGGTCACCTGGTCGTCCCGCTGGGAATTCGCCGCCACTTTGAACATCGCATTGCAGGGTGGCGCGGTGCTTCTGATGTCCCCGTGGGCGTCGGAAACGTTGGGCGTATTCCTGCACGCGCTGACAGGTAAATGGAATCTCGAGGACTACATCGGCCACGACCTCTACATCGTCGCGGCATCTGCGGTGGTCTACAACGCTCTGGGCAGGTTGCAGCAGGACCACGACCTGCGGCGCTCGTTCAAGCAGTATGTCGAGTTGCCGGCGACGCTGTGCATACCGCTGCTGTTGGTCGCATTCACGCTGGGCAACGGTGCCAAGATCTACAAGGCCGACTTCTTCGAGGTGCCGACCGACTTCTGGCTGAACATGTACTGGCTGCTGCTGTGCGGCACCCTCATCTATCTGCTGGGATACGGCGCCCGCGCCCTCCTCGTCCTGCGCAAGGACCCACGTTCTCGCACGGTCGCCAACGTCTACCTGGTGTCGTCGGCCGCGGGCATTGCCGCCTGCGTGACCCGGTTGGCGACCGCCTTCGTTCCCCAACTCCAGGCGCTTGACGCGGGCTCCACGCTGGTGTGGATCTTCGCGTGCATGTGCGGAGCGGGCTTCGCCATCACATCGGCGGAATCCTGGCGCAAGAAAACCAGGTGGTTCTCGGCCGTAGGGCGCTGAGGCGAAGCCGGCTTAACCCGCCACGGACCGTGTGGCC
>CAZOIX010000633.1:0-3281 GCA_964579685.1 uncultured Mycobacterium sp. | reverse complement strand
CCCGAGAGGTCGAGGTGCTTCGGCTCGTGGCCCAGGGCGCCAGCAACAAGGAGATCGCGGCCAGGCTGGTGCTCAGCGAGAAGACGGTCCGCAATCACGTCGAACGCACCTACACCAAGATCGGCGTCTCGAACCGGATCGGGGCGAGCATGTACGCCCTCGAACACGGACTGGTCGCCGAGAGTTGAGGCATTCGCCCCACGCGCCGGCGCACCCCGGCGGCGGAAGGTCTAACCATGAACCGACATCTCGCCGTCCTCTACGGCACGCTCAGCTACACCCTGTTCCTCGTTGTCTTCCTCTACCTGATCGGCTTTGTGGGCGGACTCTTCGTGCCGCGAAGCGTCGACAGCGCCGGTGCCGCCCCGGCGGGCTGGGCGGTCCTCATCGACGTCGCATTGGTGACGCTGTTCGCGCTGCAGCACAGCGTCATGGCCCGACCCGCGTTCAAGCGTCGGTGGACCCGCATCGTGCCGGCACCCATCGAACGGAGCACATACGTTCTGGTGGCGAGTCTTGTTCTGGTCGTGATGTTTTGGCAGTGGCGCGAGCTACCCAGCGTGGTATGGGACGTGACGTCGCAGCCTGCGCGGGTCGGGATGTGGGCGCTGTTCTGGCTGGGCTGGGCCATTGTGCTGGGGGCGACCTTCATGATCAATCACTTCGAATTGTTCGGGCTCAAGCAGGTGTTCGAGGCGTGGCGGGCGCGGCCATCCGTGGAGACCGGCTTTCGGACGACGCTGCTGTACCGGGTGGTGCGCCACCCGCTGATGCTGGGCTTCATCATCGCCTTCTGGGCCGCACCGACCATGACCGCGGGCCATCTGCTGTTCGCCGCGGCGATGACGGGATACATCCTATTCGCGCTGCAGATCGAGGAGCACGACCTGATCGCGGCGCTGGGCACGCATTACGCGGAATACCGGCGGCGAGTACCGATGCTGATCCCTGGGCTGCGCCGACGCCGGACTGACATCATGGTGGGGTGACCCATGTTCGGGGCCGGGTATGGCGACACGGCAAGCCGCAGGACGACTTCGAGTTCTCGGCGATCTCGGATTACCTCGTCGAGGACGGCACCCTCGTCTGGTGCGACATCTACGATCCCGACCACGCGATTCTCAAGGATCTGGCCGATGAGCTCGAACTCGACGGCTGGGCGGTCGAGGACGCGATCGCGGACGCCGAACGCACCAAGGCCGTGGCCTACCACTCGCACACCTTCTTCACCGTGTACGGGGTGGCGGTCAAGGATCCGCTGCCCGAGGACGACTCCGACTCGATCCTGGAGATCCACCGGATCTCGGGGTTCGTGCTGCCGCGCGGACTGATCACCGTGCGGTTGTCACCGCACTTCGACATCGACGCCGTATCGCTGCGTTTCGATGAGCTCGGCGGCCAGGAGTACGGCGTCGGGTCGCTTGTGCACGGACTGCTCGACGTCGTCGTCGACGGCCACTTCGACGCGGTGCAGGCGCTCGACGACGGTATCGAGTCGATCGAAGACGATCTGTTCGAGAACCACGTCCGGAAAGGTTTGCAGCGCAAGACGTTCAGCCTCCGCAAAGACCTCGTGGCACTGCGGCGCGTGGTGCTCCCGATGCGCGAGGTCGTCAATTCCATTCAGCACCGCAGGCTGGACGCCAAGACCTCACCCGAACTCGACCCGCAGTACGCCGACCTGTACGACCACGTGCTGCGGGCCTCGGAGTGGACAGAATCGTTGCGGGACATGGTCACGACGGTGTTCGAGACGAACTTGTCGCTGCAGGACGCTCGGCTGAACACGGTGATGAAGAAGCTGACCGGCTGGGCGGCGATCATCGCGGTGCCGACGGCCATCACCGGCTTCTACGGCCAGAACGTGACCTACCCCGGCATCGGCACCGTGGGCGGATTCTTGACGAGCACGTCGCTCATCGTGCTGATCGTGCTCACCCTCTACTGGATGTTCAAGCGTCGCGATTGGCTGTAGTCAGGCGGCATATCGAAGTAGTTCGCCTGCGCGTTGGAGATCCTCGTCGGCATTGAGCGTCAGCACGCCGACGACGTCTCCGTCAGCCTCGTACCAGACTGTGAACCCGTTGTGGTTGTCGACCAGCCGGCAGGTTTCGAAGCTCCCCCAGCCGCGGTACTTGAGGACCGAATCACCTATCGTGCAGGAGAATCCGGGCACCTGGTCCCACACGGCCGGATAGCCCGCGGCGGTGAGCCCGGCAATCAGGCCCTCTTGCGCGGCGTCGCGCCAGTGTTCTGCGCGGATCCGGCGCCCGGCGGTGACGTTGTGGGCGAGCGCGACGTCGCCCGCGGCGTAGACGTTGCGTATCGAGGCGTGCATGTGCTCATCGACGACGATGCGGCCGTCGCAGGTTTGTAGGCCGGCTGGTTCGGCCAGCCTGATGTCGGGCCGCACCCCGGTCGCCGCAACGACGAGGTCGGCCTCCACCGCCGTGCCGTCGGCGAACACCACACCAGAGTCGCCGATCTCGGCGACGGTGGTGTCGCCCACGAACGCGACGCCGTGGTCGGAGAGGATCTTCACCACGCGCTCACCCGCCTCGAGCCCGAAACGCCGTTGCAGGGGAACGGTTTCCGCAGCCACCAGCGCAGTCTCGACACCGCGGGCCGCGAGACAGGCGGCGGCCTCGCAGCCGATCAGACCACCGCCGATGACGACGGCGGATTCCGCGTAGCGCGCGGCCATCTTCAGCGCCACCGCATCGGAGAAGGAGCGCAGGGTCAGCGCGGCCGCGGAGCCGGGGATGTCCGGTTTAACCGGTGTCGCACCCGAGGCGATCACGAGATGCCAGTAGGGGTAGCGCTGCCCGCCCGCAGTGATCACTTCTTGGGCGGTTGTGTCGATGCGGTCGACGGTGATGCCACGGATGAGGTCGACGTTGTGGTGGGCGAACCACCCGGCGCTGTGCAGGTCGCGTTTGTCCTCGCGCCCACACAGATAGCCCTTGCTCAGCGGAGGCTTGGCATAGGGCAGTGCCGGGTCGACGGTGAGGATGCGCACGGGGATGCCGGGGTGCTTGCTACGGAAGGTTTCCGCCGCACTCAGCCCCGCGGGACCGCTCCCGATGGCGATGAACCCTGGTGCCGCCACATTTCCTGGGTACCACCCCGCGGGCCGTCTCACGTGCTTCGTCAGGCTTTTGTCACTTTTGCTGATCGGTGACTCCCCAGCCGTCGCTGACGGTGGCCAGCAGCTTTGCGTACATGGCCTCAGAGTTGCCGCTGCCGCGGCGGGGCAAACGAACCGCAGGCCCGCCCTAGCC
>CAZOIX010000632.1:0-3286 GCA_964579685.1 uncultured Mycobacterium sp. | reverse complement strand
CCAGTAGGCCAGGTCATCTGCTGCATCGAAGGTAATCGGCGCGTACTCGATGCCGCGCAAATCCGCGATCAGGCTTGCGAATTCGGCTGGCCAGCCGCCTTCCTGTCCGGTAAAGATGCGCTCTAGGGCCTCACGCTGGGCGGCGTCGGCGTCGGCATCAATGTAGAACATCAGCTTCATCATGGCGTTGGGATCGCCGACCCACATGTTGCCGGTGAACTCCCCGAGGGAAACGACGTTGAGTCCCCCCAGATCTACCGGACCGAAGTGGCCTGCCCGGATATGCCATACGAGGGTGAACAGGCAGTCACCGTGGGTGGGCTCTTGAGCGAAGGTGCATGGGCAGGGCAGCTTGCAGCTACACACGTCGAACCAGTCACCACGCAGATGCCAGTCGGTGGTTGTCGAGATTGTTTTCATCGTTCAAACCTTTCGTTGTATACCCCATGGGGGTATCGGGCGGGTTGACCATATCCCCATGAGCGCTTCTCCACAAGTACCCCCAGGGGGTATATTTATGTCATGAGTGAATCGGTGTGCCCCAGGCGTGTCGAGGGGTCACAAACCTCGCTTCGACGTGCGGTGAGGACCGGGTCGGCGTCCCGGCTGCTTGCAGCAGTTCTGGCAGCAGTCGGCGCGCTTGCCCTAACCGCGTGTGCATCGGACGGCCCATCCCCGCCCGCACCTGCAGCGCCGACGTCGCAGGCCCCGGCCTCGGGTGCGGCCCGGTTGGTAGATCCCGGCGAGTTCGCCGCGGTGATCGCTGAGCCTGATCGCGTGACGGTGAACGTCCATGTGCCATTTGAGGGCGACATCCCGGGCACGGACCTGTCGATACCGTTCGATCAGATCACCGCACAGGCTGGTTGGCTGCCAGCCAATCGTGACACCGGGTTGGCGATCTATTGTCGGTCGGGGCCAATGAGTGCGACCGCGGCGGAGACGCTTCGCGATCTCGGCTACACCGATGTCGTCGAACTTCGCGGGGGCATGCGCGCTTGGCAAGCCGACGGCCGCGAATTGGTCGGCATCTGATGACGGTCGAGCACTCGGGGCTACCACCGGGTAGACCCCGACGTTCAGGCCGGTATCGACGTGATAGCCGCGCAGACTATTACGCAGGAGTCATTGCATCGAGGGACTTTGGTGCCTGTAGCCGGCCGGCGCGGTCTAGGCGGTACAGGGTGAGCGCCGCGATCAGGCCGATGACGACCAATCCGATCCACGTCAGCTCGGGCATCCCGGCGTCGGAAGCTTTTTGCATGAGCGTTCCGGTGGCGAGGTTGCCGACGAGGATGCCGATTCCGACGATGGTGTTGTAGAAGCCGTAATGTGTGCCGACGAGCCGGCCACCGGCCAGTGAGACGACGGTGTCCATTTCGAACGGGAACACCGCAGCCGATCCGATGGCAAGCACCGCAGCGCCGACGAGAAGCGCACTGATGGCGGCGATTTGGCCGGCACGCCGATCATCGGGCAGCACGGCCATGGGTATGAATGACGCCGCGAGGACCAGCATACCGATCACCAGTGAGTGTCCTGGTCCCCACCACTTAGCGAACCATCGGGTGATCCTGAGCTGACCAGCGACGGCGATCAGGCCGGAGATGACGAATACGCCTGCCACTACGGCGGGTTCAGCATTGGGCACCAGGTTCTTGGCGTGCAGCGGCAGCGCCAGATAGACCTGAAAGGACAGCACGTAGGAGCCGATCATCGCCACGGCGAACAGCAGGAATGAGCGGTTGGCCAGTACAGTGCGCCAGTCGTCGAGCACCGACGTGCCATGTTCGGTCGGAGAGGCCTTGCGTTGTGGCAGAGCGAAAAGTTGCGCGACGGTCAAAGCTGCGAAAACCCCCGCAGCGGCCGCGGCGGCGATGCGGAAGTCGAGCGCCATCAGCGCCAGTCCCACGAGCGGACCGGCGAGGATCCCTCCTTGGTAGAAGATGTTGAACAACGCGAAGGCTTCGACCCGGCGTGGGCCGGCCTCGGCGGCAAGATAGGCGCGCACCGCTGGGTTGAACAATGCTCCGGCGAAACCCGTTGCTGCTGAAGCGATCACCATTGCCGGCAGCGAATCGGCAATCACCAGAAGCCCGAATCCCGCGGTGCGCAGCAGGCAGCCGGCAACGATGAGCGGCTTGTATCCGATGCGATCGGCCAATGTGCCGCCGATGATGAACATGCCCTGCTGGGAGAAGTTGCGCACGCCCAGCACCAGGCCGATGGCCCATGCGGCCAGCCCGAGCGGCCCGGCGAGGTAGCCGGCCAGATACGGCATCAACATGTAGAAGCCAAGGTTGATGCCGAACTGATTGATCATCAGCAGCCGGCTCGGCCATCCGAAACTGCGGAATTCGGTGAGGAAGCCCGTCATCGCGGTGCCTTGACCGGATCTACCACCCTGGGGCACCGTGTCCAGGAGTCCACCACATGCTGTGTGGGGTCATCGATGAGCGCCGGCTCAGCGGGCGGCGCTATGTCATGGAGATTGTGCTTGCGGCAGTAGTCGTCGTTGTAGATGGTGTCGAAGTAGCGTTGCGGGCCGTCGGGGAAGATCGCGGCGATCGTTGTGTCTTCGGGGCGGGTCTGCGCCGCCCAGCCGGCGACCAGGGCAACGGCGCCCACGCTCCATCCGCCGCTGGCGTAGTGGGTGGCGGCCAGCGTGCGGCATGCCCAGACGGCTTCGGCCGGGGCGACCCAGTGGACTTCGGTGAAGGCGTCGTAGTCCACGTTGCGTGGATAGATGCTCGACCCCAGCCCGCGCATCAGTCGTGCGGTTGCCGGTTGACCGAAGATCGTGGAGCCCACCGTGTCGACACCGATCAGTTGCATGTGGGGATTGAATTCCCGCAACACGCGAGCCACGCCGGCCGAGTGCCCCCCGGTGCCGACCGAGCACACCAGTACGTCGATGTGGCCGAGTTGCGCCTGCACCTCGAGAGCAAGCCCGCGGTATGCGTCGACGTTGTCGGGGTTGTTGTACTGATCGGGATACCAGGCGGATTCGTCGGTGGCGAGGATCTGCATCACCCGGTCCCGTCGCGCCTGCTGCCAGCCGCCTTCGGGGTGCGGTTCGGTCACCAAGTCGACCTCGGCGCCGTAGGCCGTCAACATCCGCTGAATGATCGGTTCCATTCCAGGATCGGTCACCAGCGTGACGGGGTGGTGGTGCACGGTTCCGGCCAGTGCCAGGCCCAATCCCAGTGTTCCGCTTGTTGATTCGACGATCCGGCCATCGGGGCGCAGGGCACCGGTGGCGCGCGCTCGTTCCACCATGTACATC
>CAZOIX010000631.1:0-3287 GCA_964579685.1 uncultured Mycobacterium sp. | reverse complement strand
GGCACACCGCATGCCGGCGGCCGCTTGACAACTTAGGGACCTGGGATGTCTAGCTCAGGCCGACGACCTCCTGCGCGATCTCGGCGACGCGGGTCTGCGCAGCCGACACCAGCCGCTGCCGGTTCTTGTTCGCCTCCTCGTAGGCGATGACCGTCCGGATGTCCGACGGCGCCTCGAGTTCCTTCACCGCGGTGACGGCCTCGGTGAGATTCAGGTCGTCATAGTCCGTAATCGGGAGCTCCTCGGCGTCGAGGACGCCGGTGGCGGCACGCGCGGTGTGCAGCGCGTCTGCCGTCTGCTCGGCTCCCTCATCACGAACGACGGCCTCGGCGCTGTACAGCGCGGCATCGCGGGATGCGCCGATCGCCTTGAGCGCGACCTCGCCGGCATGCTGTGCGCGACGGACCAGATCGTCGACGGCCGGCCCTGCGGATCGAACCAGTTCGGCGACGCGCTCGACCGATTGCACCGACCACTGCCCGGGCAGGTTCACGATCCGTACCGCGGTACCGGCAGCCGCCTGCAGCGGTGTGCGGCGCAACGCGGCCGGCCCACCGAGAGCGTCCTCGGCGAGCACCGTGGTGAGCCAGTTGACCGTCGCCGAGTGTGCGGTGATCAACCGGTCGGCGAGGTCCTGGACGTCGGTCGACTCGGCCGCGACCGCGAGCGCCTTGATGTAGCGCGCCCGGTCCAGCAGCTGATCCTCCAGCGCGAGGTCACCCAGCAGCGCTTCGTCGAACGGCTGCGCCTGCTCGGTCAGCGCCTTCACCGCGGCGGCGGCACGCCCGAGGAACGGCCCGATGGTGTCCGGGAAAGCGCCGAGGTCGCGGATCGCCTTTTCGATCGCCTCCGCGCGGATGCGGCCGTTGTTCGCATTCTTCGTCAGCTCGTCGCGCACCGCATCGGTCCGTGCCTGCGCGACACGCGTCTCGGCGACCTGAATCTCGGTGTGGGTCAGGTCGAGAACGGTGCGCAATTGGTTGATCAGTGTGGTGTGAGTCATCGTTGAATCGCCCCTTGTGCGTTGACTGTGTTGGTCGGCGCTGGGCTGCACCTGGCAAGTGGCTACCCGACACACCGGCTCGGGCCAACATGGGGTTGTGTGAGATGAATCGCACCGCGTATTCAGCGCGGCTTGAGCACGATCACCGGGATCTCGCGGTCGGCCCAGCTCTGATACGTGTCGAAGTCGGCGTAGGCGTCGACCAGCTTCGGCCACAGCCTCGCGCGCTCCTGCGGATCGGCGACCTCGGCGCGCACCGCCCGCCGATCCGAGCCGATCTCGATGTAGCAGTCGGGGATCGCCACCAGGTTGCGGTACCACTGCGGGTGCGTGTCACGGCCACCCTGCGACGCGACGATGACCACGTCCTGCCCGTCGTGGATGAACACCAGCGGCGAGACGAACGTCTTGCCGGACTTGCGGCCGGTGTGCTCGAGCAACAGCGTGGGCACGGGCTTCTTGAACCCCGCCCCGACACGCCAGTTGGCGCCGATCTTGCCACCCGATTTCCGGTAGGCCCACACATGCGCCTTGCCGGCGTACTTCATCACCTTCGTGACGAACGGCGAGTTCAGTTGTTTCGGCTTGTTGTTCGGATCCATGGCTCCCCTAGAGGTACTGGGCCGTGCTGCCGGCGACCGGCATCTCGCCCATACCGAGCTTGCGGTGATCCCAGCTGCGCAGCCGGCCGGGCACCACCCGCACACAGATCCGGTTGTGCATCATCTGGTCGACGAACGGGCGCATGTCGTCGGAGTACGGCCCGGTGTAGCGCTCCCACACGCTGATGCCAACGCGCAGAGCGGTTTCCGGATCGTCGACGATCTCGGCCTGCCCGTCGATGGACACCCCGCGCAACGTGTCGTAGGACTGCCCGTCCTCGATCATCACGGTGATCCTCGGATCACGCCGCAGGTTGACCGCCTTCTGCGACTTGGCCTTGGTCTCGAACCAGATTTCGCCGTCCAGCCAGGCGTACCACATCGCCACGAGGTGCGGCCGTCCATCGGGCAGCACCGTCGCCATCGTCGCGGTGCGGCTGCGCTCGATGAACTCGCCGATCTCCCCGTCGCTCATGACGATCTTTGAACGTTCGTTCTTGCCCACGTCGTCGATACTTTCAGGTCGCCTTGGCAGTGACCGTCACCGGGATGCCGTTCAGCGCGCCGTTGCCCGACGGCTCGTCGATGAAGTCCGGCGGGGACAGCACGTTGGTGTTGACGCCGGGCGAGTCGTTGGCCACCGACATCCGGGTCCCCGGCTGGCCGTGTCCCCAGCCGTGCGGCATCGACACGACGCCGGGCATGATCGCATCGGTCACCTCGGCGGCGACCTCGATGTGGCCACCCGACGAGGTCACCGTGACGAGGTCGCCGTTGCCCACCCCACGCGTGACCGCATCATCGGTATGCATCAGAAGGGTGCAGCGGTCCCGTCCCTTCATCAGCGGTCCCACGTTGTGCAGCCAGGAGTTGTTCGACCGCAGGTGTCGCCGGCTCACCAGCACCAGCTCGTCGGGGGCACGATCCAGCCGCGCGGCCAGCCGCGGCAGGTCGTCGAGCAGATACTGCGGCGCCAGCCGGATCTTCTGGTCGGCGGTGCCGAGCACCTCGGGCACGCGAGGCACCATCGGGCCGAAGTTGATGCCGTTGGGTTCTGCCTTCAGCTTGTCCAGCGTCAGACCGTCCGGGTTCTCGCCGTACCGGTCGCCGAACGGGCCGGTACGCAGCGTGAGGTCGAGGATGCGTTCGGGCCCGCCGTGCTCGTAGCGCGTGCGGATCTCGGCGCCGTCGAGGCCCTGGGTGAACGCCATGTAGTCGAAGAACCCGTCGTCGATGGCCGCGACGTCGACGTCCTCGGCGGGCGTCCCGGTGCACAGGCCGGTCAACCGGATGAGGATCTCCCACTCGTGGGGCCGGTCGAGATCCTCGGGCTCGAACACCGGCGGCGAATAGTTCGCGATGCTGTTGACCGCGAAGTTCAGGATCAGATCGTCATGGTGTGGCTGCTCCAACGGCGACGGCGCGGGCAGGATCACGTCGGCGTGCCGGGTCGTCTCGTTCAGCCACAGGTCGACGGAGATCATCGCGTCCAGGTTCGGCAGCGCCTCGTCGAGCTTGTGCCCGGCCGGAGTCGACAGCACCGGATTGCCCGCGACGGTGATCAGCGCCTTGATCTGGCCCTCGCCCGGCGTCGCGATCTCCTCGGCCAGGCAGGACACGGGTACCTGGCCGAGCACCTCCTTGGCGCCACGTACGCGGGTGTGGAAACGGCCGAATTCCGC
>CAZOIX010000630.1:0-3287 GCA_964579685.1 uncultured Mycobacterium sp. | reverse complement strand
CTCGAGCACGGTTCGAAAACTCTGATGGCCAGCCGTATCGTGGACGCGGTCGTGGCGATCCTGCAGGGCGGCGGAGTGTAACGCGAATTACACGGTCGACTGCTTGAAAGGGTTGTGCAAAACCGGCTCACACGCTTGGGTGCACCAGGGCAGGCATATAACTTGACTAACTAACTACCTCAAGACGACTTGAGCGGAAGGACCACACCGTGAGTGAAGCTCGGCTGTTTACCAGTGAGTCGGTGACCGAGGGCCACCCCGACAAGATCTGCGACGCCATCAGCGACTCGGTGCTCGACGCGCTGCTCGCGGACGATCCCAAATCCCGCGTCGCGGTGGAAACACTGGTCACCACCGGCCAGGTGCACGTCGTCGGCGAGGTGACCACGGCGGCCAAGGAAGCCTTTGCCGACATCACCAACACGGTGCGCGCACGCATCCTCGACATCGGCTACGACTCGTCGGACAAGGGCTTCGACGGGGCGACGTGCGGCGTCAACATCGGGATCGGCGCGCAGTCGGCCGATATCGCCCAGGGCGTCGACACCGCTCACGAGACACGCGTCGAGGGCGCCGGCGATCCGCTGGACGCCCAGGGCGCCGGTGATCAGGGCCTGATGTTCGGCTACGCCATCAAGGACACCCCCGAATACATGCCGCTGCCGATCGCGCTGGCCCACCGCCTGTCCCGCCGGCTGACCGAGGTCCGCAAGAACGGCGTGCTGGACTATCTGCGGCCGGACGGCAAGACCCAGGTCACCGTGCAGTACGACGGGACCACGCCCGTGCGGCTGGACACCGTGGTGCTCTCGACCCAGCACGCCGCGGGTATCGACCTGGAGGCCACCCTGACCCCCGACATCCGGGAAAAGGTCGTCAACACCGTGCTGGCCGACCTCAACCACGACACCCTCGACACGTCCGACTTCCGCCTGCTGGTCAACCCGACCGGCATCTTCGTGCTCGGTGGCCCGATGGGCGACGCCGGGCTGACGGGCCGCAAGATCATCGTCGACACGTACGGCGGATGGGCCCGGCACGGCGGTGGCGCGTTCTCGGGCAAGGATCCCTCCAAGGTCGACCGTTCGGCGGCGTATGCGATGCGCTGGGTGGCAAAAAACGTGGTCGCCGCCGGCCTGGCGGAGCGCGTCGAGGTCCAGGTTGCGTATGCGATCGGCAAGGCGGCGCCCGTCGGCCTGTTCGTCGAGACCTTCGGCAGCGAAACCGTCGACCCGGCCCGCATCGAGAAGGCGATCACCTCGGTGTTCGACCTGAGGCCGGGCGCGATCGTCCGCGATCTCGACCTGCTGCGCCCCATCTACGCGCAGACGGCGGCCTACGGCCACTTCGGCCGCACGGACGTCGACCTGCCCTGGGAGCGGCTCGACAAGGTCGACGAGCTGAAGGCGTCCGTCTAGCCGCGACCAGGACGACTAGGAACTGAACTCGTAGTCGTCGAGCGGAAAGCGGCGTGCGCGCCAATAGGTGTGCAGTGTGCTGGCCGGCCGCAGTGGCACGTCGCCGTTGCGGTCGAAGTAATAGCTTCTGGCGTCCTTGCAGGTGTCCTGCCAGAAGATCTGCCGATGCCGCTTGCGCATCATCTCGGCGAAGTAGCGGTCGTTGGCCTCCTGTGTGACCTCGACGCGGCTGGCACGTTTGCGTCGAGCGTGTTTGAGGCAGCGCACGATGTGGTGCGTCTGCGCTTCGATCAGTGCGAAATACGAGTTTCCGACGTATCCGTAGGGGCCGAACACGGTGAAGAAGTTCGGGAAACCGGGGACCGCGACGCCCTCGTAGGACTGCAGCCGGCGCTCACCGAAATACTCGCTCCACGACCGGCCGACCGAACCGGTCAGCGGGTACGTCGGATTGTCCTCGACGTCAATCACCTTGAACCCGGTCGCCAGGATCAGCACGTCGACATCGCGGGTCTGCCCGTCGACGGTCGCCACCCCGGACCCGGTGATCTTGTCGAGCGGCTCGGTCACCAATTCGACGTTGTCGCGGTTGAACGTCGACAGATACGAGTTGTGAAAGCCCGGACGCTTGCACCCGACGGCGTAACGGGGCGTCAGCTTGTCGCGCACCTCCGGGTCGTGCACTTCCTTGCGCAGATACGACTCACCGAACTTCGCCATGTTCTTGGCCATCGGATTAAGGGTGAAGTACTGCGCGGGCAGGGTGAAGGTGAGCTCGACGTAGACCTGGCTGAGGGCGCGTTGCAGCATATTTCCTCCGGGCAGCCGCATCAGGCGTCGCGTCCGCGTCGACAGCGGCACGTCGGGTTTTGGCAGGCACCAGATCGGCGTACGTTGAAACACCTTGAGGTGCTTGACGATCGGCGCGATCTCGGGAATGACCTGTACCGCGGATGCGCCGGTGCCGATGATGGCGACCCGCTTACCCGTCAGATCCTGCTCGTGGTCCCAACGCGCGGTGTGCATCGTCACCCCCGCGAACGAGTCGACGCCGTCGATGTCGGGGAAGTTGGGAGTGATCAACACGCCGCTGGCGTTGACCAGAAACCTGGCGGTCACCGCATCGCCGGTGTCGAGCGCGACATGCCACAGGTTGTCGTCGTCGTCGAAGGCCGCTCCGAGCACCTTCGTGTTGAACCGGATCTTGGGCCGAAGACCGTACTTGTGGACGCAGTGCTCGGCGTAGGCCTTCAGTTCGCGACCCTTGGCGTACGTCCGTGTCCAGTACGGGCCCTTCTCGAAGGAGAATTGATAGGAGAACGACGGAATATCCACGGCGATACCGGGATACGTGTTCCAGTGCCATGTGCCGCCCGGTCCGTCGCCCGCCTCGATCACCAGGTAGTCGCCCATCCCGGACTTGTCGAGCTTGATCGCGGTGCCGATACCGGAGAACCCGGCGCCGACGATCACGGTGTCATAGTCGGGCGCTGTCATTGGGCCTCCCGTCGTTGGGCGATGACTGCCGACAGTTCTACCACCGGGGCGCGGGGTTCACGCCGAATGTGAAGGGTGTAACGCCGCCCGAAGCGAAACGAATGCGCGCTCGACGGCGTCGGTGGCCGCGGGCACCACGCCGTCATAGCCGACATAGCCGTGCACGAGCGTCTGGGCGTTGTCCAGGTCGACGGGCACACCCGCGGCCGCGAGCAACTCGGCGTAGCGCACGCCGTCGTCGCGCAGCGGGTCGTGACCGGCGACCGCGATGTAGGTCCGCGGCAGTCCCGTGAGGTCGGCAGCGCGCGCCGGGGCCAGCGTCGGGGGGATGTCGGACAGGTCGACACCGTCGACATACCAACGGGTGCAGCC
>CAZOIX010000629.1:0-3298 GCA_964579685.1 uncultured Mycobacterium sp. | reverse complement strand
CCCGGGTGGCGGCAGCTAGACGCCGCCACCCGGGCGCGCAGGCAGCGCGATTTCGTCGTCGGGGTCGAGGACACCCTCGAGCGTCGCGGCCTCGGTCCGCTCTCGCATCGACGCCCATAGCGCGGCGGTGGCGGCCGTGCATGCGGCCGCGCCGGCGACGTGGATGGCCACCAGCGCCGGCGGAACATTGTTGAAGAACTGCACAGTGCCGACCGCGCCCTGTGCGCACACCAGGCCGACGAGCACCCCGAGCCGCAGCAGGATCGGTCGTGGTGCGCGTACGGCGAGAAGTCCGAAACCCAGCGCGACGAGCAGCGACAGGTAGGCCACGAGCAGCGACGAGTGCATGTGCACGAGCGTCGTGATCTCGACCTGCAGCCGGGGAACCGGCTGGGTGATGCTCTTGTCGCCGGCGTGCGGACCGGCCCCGGTGACCAGCGTGCCCGTCACGAGGGTGCCGGCCAGCACAAGCGCGCCCAGGATCGTCAACTGGCGCAACGGCTTCGGAACGCGGTGGCGGACAACGCCGCCATCGGGCTCGCCGACCTTCACATAGAGCAGCACCGACACCCACACCATGGTCATCGACGCCAGGAGGTGGATGGCAACGGTCCACCACAGCAGGCCGGTGAGTACCGTGATGCCGCCGATCACGGCCTGAACCACTGTCGACGCGGGCATCAGCCATGCGTAGATCAAAACCTCGCGGCGTCGGCGCGCACGCGTGACCGCCAGCACCGCCAACGCGGCGGTCAGCACCACCAGGAAAGTGAGCATCCGGTTGCCGAACTCGACGGCCTGGTGGAGGCCCGCGACCTCGGGGTGGGGGATCGGGGTGAAGCTGCCGGGGAAGCACTGAGGCCACGTCGGGCAGCCCAGGCCCGACGCGGTGACGCGCACGATCGCGCCGGTGACCGCGATGCCGCCCTGGGTCAGGATGACGGCAGCGGCGACGGCGCGCTGGACCCGCAGGCTCGGCATCGGCAGAAGGTCGACCAGCCGCAGGAAGATTCGTCCGACGGACACGGCCTAAATCGTAGAGCAGACAGAACTACAGGCTGTAGTAGGGCCAGTCACGCCGAAATCCGAGTTTTGTCGGAGAAGTGAGAGAACGCCGGCCAAAGTCGGATTTCGGCGTGGCGGGTCACGGGAAGGGGGCGGAACGGGCATGGAGGTGTGGCCGTTAGTCCCGGGGCGCCACGAATGGCACCAGGACCTCGTCGACGAGCTGGACGACCAGATCGTCGGTGATCGGATCGCCGGTGATCAACAACCGGTGCCACAACACGCTCTGTCCGAGCTCGCGGGCGATCTCGACGGGCACATCGGGCCGTACGTCCCCGCGTTCGATGCCGCGCGTGAGCAACGCGGCCATCTCCTCCTTGCGCCAGCCGATGACGTCTCGTCGAAATGCCGCCGTCAACTCCGGATCGTGGGCGGCCGCCCCGATGGCCATCCGAAGGACGCCGGCCTCGGGCCCGGTGAACAGGGCCGCCCATCCGCGCAGGATCGCCAGCATGTCGGTGCGGTAGCTACCGGTGTCCTCGTGCGGGATGGCCGTGGTCGCGATCCGCAACAACGTATCGCGCAGCAGCGCATCGCGATCGGACCATCGCCGGTACAGCACCGGCTTGCTGGTCTGTGCCGCCGCAGCGACGGCTTCCATGGTCACGCCGGCAGGCCCCTGGTCGGCCAGCAGGGAGAGCACCGCCGCGAAGATGGCTGCGTCCAGTTCGTCACCGCGGCGCCTGCGCATGGGAACCTCCTAGAAGAAACGCTTGCGTATCTTAAAGCCGAAGTCTAGCGTGTGGAAATAAGAAACGGAACCGTATCCAAAGGAGGTCGCCATGGCCCGCCCAGTGCTCTATCCATTGCGTTCGATCCACACCGCCGCCGTCACCCACTCCGCGCACCCGAATGGGCGCAGACGCATCACCATCGATCATCAACCCCTGGCCGGTGTCACTCCGGCGATGCTGTTCGACTGGTTCACCCACCTCGGCGGCACGATGACCTACGGCGGCGAGGTCGTCGACCGCTACCTCGCGTGGCATCCCATCGACCACATCGCATGGGAACTCGCGCGACCGGCGCCGGAAGGTGGTGCCGCCGAGGGCGCGCGATTCCACATGGTCGAGGCATTCGGTGCCAGGCCCGAGCACCTGGTGGACGAGGTGGCCCGGGTCGAGAAACTCGACCGGACGGGCATCCGGCTGGTCAAGCGCGTGGCGGGCGTCATCGTCTTCCAACTCGAACACACTTGGTCGGCCGGCGACGACGGCGCCCACTACGTCACCGTGATGGACCTCGGCGTCCGGTCGGCACTGCTGGCCCCCGTCAACCGGGTCCTCCGTCGCCGGTTCTGCGACGAGAAGGCCCGGGCCTGGGTCAAGCACAACATCGAAGAAGTCGGGCAGCTGGAGTATCTGCTGCCGCAACTGGAATCGTCAGGTGAAACGGAACCAGCGCAGGGCGCACAGTGCCGCAACGGTGCCCCACACCGCGAGCACCGCCACCCCGAACCAGTCGATTGACGGTGTCATCGCCTGCGACAGCGCTTCGGTCAGTGCGCCCGAAGGCGTCAGCCGTGCGATCGACGCCAGCACCGTCGGGACCATGCCGCCCTCGAGCGTCAACGCTCCCAGTCCGGCGAAGACAAACCACAACAGATTGGCCACCGCCAGCACGATTTCGGCGCGCAGAGTGCCGCCCAGCAGCAGGCCGAGCGCGGCGAAACCGGCGGTACCCAGCGCGATGATCACCGCACCAAGGGCCAGACCCGCGATAGCCGGACGCCAACCGAGCGCAACTCCAATGGCGCCCAACACAATTGCCTGGAGGAACACCACAGCCACCACGGCCAGCGACTTGCCCGCGATGATGCCCCACACCGGCAGTGCGGTGGCGCCGAGCCGTTTCAGTGCGCCGTAGCGGCGGTCGAATGCCACTGCGATCGCCTGCCCGGTGAAGGCGGTCGAAATCACCGCAAGCGCCATGATCGCGGGGACGAACGTCGCCGCCCGGTTCTCGCCGAAGGATCCGAACGGAAGCAGCGTCAGACCCACCCGCAGGGTGATGGGAATGAACAGCGTCAGCAACAGTTGCTCGCCGTTGCGCAGCAGCAGCTTCAGTTCCAGGCCGAATTGCGCGGTCAACATCTTTTGCACCGTCGCCGGGCGGGGGTCGGGCGTGAAAGTTCCTGGCGCAAAACGATTCACGGCCGCAGCTCCCGTCCGGTCAGATCCGCCCTCGAGCGTCAACGCTCCCAGTCCGGCGAAGACAAACCACAACAGATTGG
>CAZOIX010000628.1:0-3300 GCA_964579685.1 uncultured Mycobacterium sp. | reverse complement strand
GCTCTCGTCGCAGCCATCGACTCGGGACACCGGTATCCGGAGTTCCTGCCGGAGCGGCTGCGGGCCGTGATCGCCGACCATGTCGGCGTGCGCGACGAGCAGGTCGTCATCGGGGTCGGCGCGACCGGCGTGATCATGCAGGTGCTCAGCGCGGTGACGAGCCCTGGCGAGAAGATGGTGATGACGTCGCCGACGTTCGACGGCTATCCGATCTTCGCGCAGATGGCCCGGCTCGAGTCGGTGACCGTTCCGCTGGACAAACACGGTCACCACGATCTCGACGCCATGGCCGACGCCGCGGCGACGGCTCGGGTGGTGGTGGTGTGCCGGCCACACAATCCGACGGGAACCGTTGAGCCATCGGCCGACATCGAGCGCTTTCTCGACCGTGTTCCGACCGACACCTTGGTTCTGCTCGACGAGGCGTATGCCGAGTTCGTCGCGCCGCATCATCGGATCGACGCCCCTGCGCTCGTTGCGCGGTATCAGAATGTCGTGGTCGTGCGGACCTTCTCGAAGGCCTACGGACTGGCGGGGCTCCGCATCGGCTACGGCTTCTGCGCCCCAGAGCTGGCCCGCAGATTGTGGACCATGCAGCTGCCGTTCGGCATCGCCATCACCGGACTTGTGGCGGTGGCTGCATCGTATGACGCGGAAAGCGAGCTGCAACAACGTATCCGGATGATCACGGCAGAGCGTCGCTACATGCGCATGCGGCTGCGGTCGATGGGTGTGTACAGCACCGACGCCCACGCCAATTTCGTGTATCTGCCCTCATGGGGTCGACAGTGGCGGGAGGTGTTCGACGGCACCGGACTGCAGGTCCGCTCCTACGCCGACGGTGGTGTGCGGATCACCGTCGGTAACCGTCAATCGACCCGCGCGGTGCTGACCGCCGTGCGCGACGCGCTCGGTTGATCCGACCGGTCGGTACCGCGGCCCCAACCCTGCCGGGTGCGGTATGAAGAGGCGTGCCCTCGCAACCATCATGGCCGCGCAAGCGCGATCCCATCGAGTTGGCGCGCGTCAACTGGGAACGCTCCGGCTGGGGCGAGGTCGCCGACGGCATGGTCGCGGTCACATCGGTGATGCGGGCGCACCAGATTCTGCTGGCCAGGGTCGAGAACGCGCTGCGGCCGTACGACCTCAGCTTCTCCCGATACGAGTTGCTGCGATTGTTGGCCTTCAGCCGGGGCGGCGCACTGCCGATCACCAAGGCGTCCGACCGGCTGCAGGTGCACGTCACCAGCGTCACGCACGCCATCCGCCGCCTGGAGGCCGACGGTTTGGTCGAGCGCATCCCCCATCCGACCGACGGCCGCACCACGCTGGTGCAGATCACCGAACTCGGCCGGTCGACAGTCGAAGACGCCACCGTCACGCTCAACAGCGAGGTGTTCGCCGACATCGGGATGTCCGACGGTGAGTCCCGGGCGCTCGCGGATTCGATCGAGACGTTGCGCCGCAACTCGGGCGACTTCTAAGCGCGTGGCAGCGGGATCGTCGCCGTGACCGCTGTGCCCGAACCCGGGCGGGACCGGATGTTGAGTCGGCCACCGACGATCTCGGCGCGTTCGGCCATCGACAGCAGGCCGTAGCCGCTCATCTCGTCGCTGCCCAGCGGATGCTCGAACGTGTCGAAACCGACTCCGTCGTCGATGATTTCGAGCCGGGCGATATCCCCGGATTCCCCCGCATCGACAGCGAACGTGAGTCGCGCGGACGTCGCCTTCGCGTGCTTGACGACGTTCTGCAGACATTCCTGCGCGATCCGGTACAGCGCGAGCTCGATGTGGTCGGGCACCCGGGTCTCCACCAGCTCGACGTCGATGCCGATCTGGGGGATGGAGCGCGCAAGGCTGGCGAGACCACCGGCGAGGCCGAGGTCGTCGAGCACCGGTGGCCGCAGTCCGCTGATCGCCGCGCGGGCCTCCTGCAATGTCAGGTCGACCAGTTCGCGTGCCATTCCCAGCTGTTCGGCGGCCGCGGTCGGATCGGCGGGCACCGAGCGGCTGGCGGCGTCGAGCCGGTACGACAGGGTGATCAGCCGCTGCGAGATCCCGTCGTGGATGTCGGCGGCCAGTCGCCGCCTTTCGATCTCCTGCGCCTCGATCACCTGCTCGACGAAGTTCTCGTGCGCCCGTTCGCGGGCCACCAGCTGCCGGTGCAGCCGGGCCTGGTGCATTGCGCCGGCGATGAGCCGGCCGATCACGAGAAGCAACTCGACGTCGCGGTCGGTGAACTCGCGTCGCTCGACGGTGTGGACGTTCAGCACGCCGACCAGCCCGCCAGGGTCGGTTTCCATGGGCACCGACACCATCGACGTGAAGTCTTTGCCGCGCAACGACTGGAACGGCATGTACCGCGGATCGGTCTCCTTGTCCTGCCGGATCACGACCGGCTCCCGGTGGCTGGCGACCCAGCCGGAAATGCCCTGACCCAACGGCAACCGGATCTTGCCCACCTCCGCGTCGAACGGCGGCGTCGCGCCTGCGAGCGTCAGCGACCGATCGCTGTCGTCGAGGACGTGCACGAAGCACACGTCGCTGGCGGTGGCGGCCGTGATCATCCGCGCCGCCGCGGCGGCCAGCGGCTCGACCCCCGGCCCCTTGGACGCGGCCTGGATCAGCTCACGCAGCAGCACGAGTTCGCGGTCGGCGTCGACGAGGTCGCGTACGGCGTTGGGGTGACGCTCCGGTGATGTCACTGGTAGATACCCTCGCGCAGCGCCGTTGCCACCGCACCCGTGCGATCGCTGACGCCCAGCTTGCGGTAGATGGAGCTCAGGTGCGTCTTGACGGTCTCATCGCCGATCACCAGCTTGCCGGCGATGGCACGGTTGGACAGACCGTTCACCACGAACGACAGGATCTCGCTCTCCCGCTGCGTCAAGCCCTGCCGCGCCCCGGGCCAGAACTCGTCGCGCTGCATCCGCGCCGCGGTATCCACCGCTCTGGCCGCCATGCTGGGATCGATCGCCGTCTCCCCGCGGTGTACGAACTCGAGCTGGCGGACCAGCTCGTCGCTGCTGATGCTTTTCAGCAGGTACCCGGATGCCCCGACACGCAAGGCCTGGAACAGGTACTGCTCGTCGTCGTAGACGGACAGCATCACGACCTTGCGTTCGGGATCACGTTCGCGCAGCTCCATGCACAGGTCCAGCCCACTGGAGCCGTGCATGCGGACATCCGACAGCACGATGTCGGGATTCAGCTCGTCGATCACGCTGAGCGCTCGCTCAGCCCCGAGTTCGCGGTCGGCGTCGACGAGGTCGCGTACGGCGTTGGGGTGACGCTCCGG
>CAZOIX010000627.1:0-3300 GCA_964579685.1 uncultured Mycobacterium sp. | reverse complement strand
CCGCCGGCCGATGCGACGTCGATGCCCCAGACTTCCTGCCGGTGCCGACGCGGCTCGTCCATGATTCCGAGACCGAACCGAAGCGGCTGCCGTTGCTGATCGCGTTCGACGAGTTCGTTGACCGGCGTCGGATCGGCCAACGGCGGCAACCACATCCGGTACGCGCGGGTTTCTCCCGTGTCGAGCTGGTCGATGATGACCTCGCGCAGCACACGCTGTTCGGGTTCGACTGTCATGACACCGCCGTATCGAAGATCGGCGCCGCCGTGAACTGGCGGATACGTATCCGGTCCGGTCCCTGCGCCCGTGGCTTGACCTCACCGTCGTCTCGCACCGGCACTGTCGGGACATAGTTCACGCCGGTGTACACGCTGTGGAACTTGACGGGGTCTTCCATGCCGACACGCAGAAACCCGACACCGCTTTCCTTGTTGGTGATGTATTGCGCCTCAGGTGTTCCGATGACCGCCTTGGATTCGGCCGAACTCGTGGTACGCAGCGCGATCCGGTAGGTGAGGTTCGGCTCCAGCTTGTCGATGCGCACGCCGCCGGTGTTCAGCGACTGCGTCGCCAGAAGTAGATGCACCCGTAGCGACCGGCCGACGCGGCAGATCCGATCGAACAGCGCGATGAAGTCAGGGTGGTTCTGCAGGAGTTCGGCGAATTCGTCGACGACCACGAAAAGCGTTGGCAGCGGCGGCAGTTCTGCACCGCGTTCACGGTGCTTCTCGTATTCGGCGACGCCGGACAGCGCGCCTGCGGCACCCACCTGCATGCCCGCCTGCCGCAGGATGGACTGCCTGCGGTCCAACTCGCCGGTGAGCACCTCGCCCATGCGGCTGACGAGTTCGGCTTCTTCCTCCATGTTGGTGACGACCGCAGCGGTGTGCGGCAGCCTCTCCATCCCCAGGAATGTCGAACCACCCTTGAAGTCGGTGAGCAGCAGGTTGATCTGATCGGGATGGTGAGTGGCCGCCAGCGACAGGATGAGAGTCCGGAGGAACTCCGACTTACCGGAACCTGTTGTACCGATGAGCATCCCGTGTGGGCCGGCGCCGAACTCCGCGCCCTCCTTGATGTCGAGATACATGATGTCGCCGGTCTTGAGTTCGTGGCCGAATGGGATACGCAGCCTGTCCCGGTCGGTGTCGGTGAACATCCGCCATCTGTTCGGCGTCACCTCTTCGATGGTGTGCGCACCGACCAGTTGGTGCCACTCGGTGGCCACCTTCTTCTGGACCCGCACGCTCTTGTCGATGATCGTGCCGGTGATGGACCAGCCGGCGAGCCTACGCGCGATGCGGGTCGCCTGCGTCGGTGTCATCCGGTCCGAAGCGGACGCCACGAGGCGAAACGTCTGGTTGGGCAACCGATCATCGGCGGTGCCGTCGGCGTCGACACGAATGCGATAGGCCGAACCGCGGTGGTTGCCGAGCGTGATGACCGTGACTCCCGCGCGGCCGTCCACCGGGAAGCCTGCCCTACCGCCGGAAAGATCGATCACGACGACGTACGGCCCGCTCGGGGTGGCGTCGGGGGTGTGCGGACCGCGCGCGGTGAGGTCGCTCAAGCCGTCGGGTCGGGTGAACACCAGGCGCGTCGCGCCGGCGGCGTCGGTGTCCGTCTGGTGCTGTACGTGCGGCAGCCACTTGAGCCAGGCCCAGTTCGGATCTTCCGGGTCGTCGGTGAGCACCCGGATCTGCAGCAGATCCGGTGGGTGGAAGACGGCGAGGTGGCAGATCATCGCGGTGAGCAGACCCGCGGCGCCGTCCGGGTCTCCGCCGACCGCGATCGTTCCGAAGGTACGCAGCTGCACCAGCTTTGGGCAGTCGTGGATCAGCCCGTGGGTGCGCAGAAACTTGGTGACCCACATGTGGCTGACGGGCTCGAGATGGGGCTGCGGCGCGCCTTGCGGTCCGGCCAGCTCGCCGCCGACGGCCGGCTTGAGGAGGCGGTCGACGGCGGGCTCGCTGCCGAGACCGATGCGGACGGCGGAGAAGAAGTCCGCGTTCGTTGGGCGCGACCACTGCCGGTTGGTGCCGATGATGGAGAGCAGATCGTCGGGATGCGGTGCGTGATAGTTGAAGAACGTCACCTGCGCAGCCGCCGACGACGTCACCCGGGTACGGAGACCGGCCAGATACCGCAGATATTCCTTACGGTCGGCGTTGATCTCGGGCACCCGCTTACCGCCGGGACCGCCGCCCGCCATGAAGCCGACGGTGGCCATCACCATCATCAGCGGCATCATCAGCATGTACGGCGACAACTGCCGGATGCCGGTGAAGACCATGATGGCGAGCATGCCGAGCATGCCGCCGCCCATCACCCACGGCAACGCCTTCTGAAGCCCCGACGGCGGGATCTCGACGCCGAGATCCTCGGGCGGTGTCACGTTGATCTCGCCGGGCGTCAGGCGAGGCCCCCGCTTGATGATCGGGGTGAACTTCTTGGTGGTCATCGGCCACCTCCGGTGTTCACCGTCACCGGTTGGGCCCCGGTGTTGGAGCCATCGTCGACCTTGCGCGGGTTGGGATTCGGCGGCAGGGTGTCGTGTTCGAGCAGCGCCGCCTGTTTGGACAGCACCGGACCGTCGACAAGGAGACCCACGACCTGCCACGGCGCGGTCACCGGGGCGTTCAGTCCGAGAGTTCCGCCCGTCTGCTCGTTCGGCAGCCCGTAGCGCACGCCTTGCGGATCGATGTAATACAGGCTCTCGCCGTAGCGCGGGTCCGGCGATTGCAGCCGGATGTACTTGCCGCCGTCGGTGTAGACCGTGGCATCGCCGCCGATCTGGTCGATACCGGTCCTCATCGCCGACGGTGCGATGGGTAGGTGCCTGCCGGTGATCACCGTGGTCTCCGGGGCTTGGTCGCCCGGCTCGCGCTGCCACGCCCAACACAGCAGCGGGGCGTCCTCGCGCAGCAGGATCTCCAGTGGTTCATCGGGTAGCGGAGAGTCGTACACCCGCTCGGCGATCCTGGCGACCGTGCTGGCCTCGACCGCCGGCGGTGTGACCAGCCCGAAGGAGTTGGTCGCGCGCAGGGCCGCCGCCGTCGTTCCGTTGATCCGTGCCACCCCGTCGGGCAGGACCACGAAGTGCTGTTCGCCGTCCTCGGTGAGCGCCGTGAACACCGCGCCGATCACCAGGTTCGGCGGTAGGCCAACGGTATTCGGTTCACCCATGCGGCCGATGGCCGGCAGTCGCAGCGGCCCGGCGTCGGGCAGGGCGTTGAACAGGCCTTCCGAGATCGGCGTCGCCTTGGACGTGACGGGGATTCCCACCGCCGATGTCAGCGC
>CAZOIX010000626.1:0-3312 GCA_964579685.1 uncultured Mycobacterium sp. | reverse complement strand
CTCCAGCGCCCGCTGCACCATCCGCTCGCTGGGGATGTCCAGCGACGACGTCGCTTCGTCGAGGATCAGCACCGCGGGGTCGGCCAGGAACGCCCTGGCGAAGGCGACCAGCTGCCGCTGGCCCGCCGACAACCGTCCGCCGCGCTTGGCGACGTCGGTGTCATAACCGTCGGGCAGCGTGTCGATGAACCGGTCCGCCCCGACGGCTGCGGCCGCCGCAACGACCTCCTCGTCGGTCGCGTCCGGCCTGCCGAACCGGATGTTGTCGGCCACCGTGCCGTCGAACATGAAGTTCTCCTGCGTGACCATCACGACATGGCGGCGCAGTTCGCTCTGCGCCAGATCGCGCAGGTCGATGCCGTCCAGCGTCACCGAACCCGATTCCGGATCATAGAAGCGCGCAATGAGTTTCGCGATCGTCGTCTTGCCGGCACCGGTGGTGCCCACCAGGGCGACCGTTTGACCCGCAGGTACCGCGAAGTCCAGATCCGGCAGCACCGGATGACCGTCGACATAGGAGAACTGCACATCGCGGAAGGCGACCTCGCCGCGTACGGTGTCGAGCTCGACCGGCCGTTTCGGATCCTCGATTCCTGGTCGCTCCGCGAGCACCCCTGCGAGCTTCTCCAGCGCCGAGGAGGCCGACTGGAAGGTGTTGAAGAACTGCGAAATCTCCTGCATCGGTTCGAAGAACATCCGCAGGTAGAGCAGGAACGCCGCCAGTGTGCCGATGGTCATCTGGCCGTGCAGCACACGGTAGCCGCCGTAGAGCAGCACCACGCCCGTGGTGATGTTGCCGACCAGTTTCACGCCGGGCATGAAGACTGCAAGCAACCGGAAGGTCTTCTCGTTGATCTCGCGGTAGTCGTCGGCGATGTCTTCGAAGATCTCCTGGTTGCGGGGCTCGCGCCGGTACGCGTGCACCGCCTTGATACCGGTCATCGTCTCGACGAACTGCACGATCACCAACGCCGCGCTCTCGCGCACCTTGCGATAGACCTTCGCCGACTCGGTACGGAACCACCAGACCAGTGCCACCAGGATCGGGAAGGCCACCAGACACATCAGGCCGAGCCGAACATCCAGCGTCACAAGCAGAATCGACGTGCCGACCAGTGTCAGCGCCGCGGTGATCAGGCTGTCGAAGCCCGTCTCCAGCAAGTCCTGGATGGCCTCGACGTCGTTGGTGGACCGGCTGACCACTCGGCCGGACGTGTAGCGGTCGTGGAACCTGATGTCGAGTCGCTGGAAGTGCCGGAACACCCGGCGGCGCAATTCCAGCAGGACCTTCTGCCCGATGCGGCCCGACCGACGCAGAAAGAACATCCGGCTGACGGCCTGCACCAGCACCACGACACCCAACGTCGCCACCACCATCATGAGGGTGTGCGCCGAACCGCCGTCGACGATCGGTGGGATGCCGCGGTCGATGCCTCGCTTGACCAGAATCGGAACTGAAAGGCGCGCAGCGTTTTCCACTACGACGACCAAAGCGAGCAGTGCGACGGTGGCGGCGTACGGTCGCAGCAGCGAGCCCAGCAGCGCGCGAGCCTCACGGCGCCGCGGCGCGCTCTCGTCGATCGGCAGCTCGTCGTCCTGGTCCTCGTCGAACTTGCCGCGCCATTCGGTCGTCGTCATCGGCCCTGCGCCTCCGATGTGACGAATCGCTGCCCGACGCGCTCTGACTCGAGAGCTTCCTGCTCTTCATAGGCATGGCCGAGCCGCTTGCGGTCCTCGTCTTCCTGCCAGTCACAGCTGCGTTCGCAGCCGTCATCGAGTTCGTCGTCCGCGGCGAGCAGGTAGCGGTACCGCGGCACGGTGGCGAGCAATTCGGCGTGTGTGCCGATGTGGGTGATGGCACCGCCGTCCAGGAGTGCGACCTTGTCGGCGAGCAATACGGTAGACGCCCGGTGCGCGACGACGATGCCGGTCACCGAATGCAGTACCCGGCGCAATGCCTCCTCGACGGCGGCCTCGGTATGCACGTCCAGAGCGGACAGCGTGTCGTCGAGCACCAGAATCCTCGGTGCCGCCAGGATGGCGCGCGCCAGCGAAAGCCGTTGCCGCTGACCACCGGACAGGCTCATACCCTGCTCACCGATGCGGGTGTCCAGGCCGAACGGCAGGTTGTAGACGAACTGTGCCGCGGCGATCTCGACGGCCTGGGCCATCTCTTCGTTGGTCGCATCCGGCCGGCCCAACCGCAGGTTCTCCGCGACGGACATGGAGAACAACGTCGGATCCTCGAATGCGGTGGCCACCGTCGCACGCAGCGCGGGGAGCGAAAGCTCGCGGATATCGGTGCCGTCGATGCGGATCGACCCCTCGGTGACGTCGTAGAGCCGCGACAGCAGCGAGGCCAACACCGACTTGCCCGATCCGGTCGCGCCGACCAACGCCAGCGTCTCCCCCGGCTCCACCGTCGCCGTGACATGACGAAGCGCCCAATCGTCGGGTGTGGCGTCGGGGAACCGAAAGCCGACGTCGACCAGTTCCAGCCGGCCACCCACGGGGGCCTCGTCTTCTGGACCGTCGACGATGTCGTTTGGTGCGTCGAAGATCTCGGCAATGCGATTGGCGGCGGTGAACGACTCCTGTGTCATCGACAACAGGAAGCCCAGCGATGCGATCGGCCACACCAGCGACAGCATCATCGTGATGAACGCGACGAGGGTGCCCATGGTGACGTAGCCGTGGCCGGCGGCATACGCGCCGAATCCGAGTACCACGATGAGGGTCAGATTCGGGATGATCTCGAGCAGAGTCCAGAACTTCGCCGAGACCGAAACCCTGCTGACCTGCGTGTCGTACAGATTGGTGAGCTGTTCGTCGAACCGGTCGTAGACGTAGTCCTCACGTCCGAACGACTTCACCACCCGCAGCCCGAGGGCGGATTCCTCCACATGGGTGGCGACATGGCCGGACTGGTCCTGGGCCAGCCGCGACAGCCGGGTGTATTCCTGCTGGAAGTGCAGCACGGTCGCGGCGATCGGCACGATCGACAGCAGCACGACGACACCCAGCGGCCAGTACATCGCGAGCAGGATCGCCGTCACCACCGTGATCTGGATGACGTTGAGGAGCAGGAAGACCATGCCGAACGACATGAACCGACGAATCGTGCCGAGGTCGTTCATGATTCGCGAAAGCAGCTGGCCGGATTGCCAGCGGCCGTGGAACGACATCGGCAGGATCTGCAGGCGCGCGTAGAGGTCCTTGCGGATGTCGGCCTCGACACCCATCGTGGCGCGCGCGACCAGCCACCGCCGGATGAACCACAACACCGCCTCGGAGATGCCGACGCCCATCGCC
>CAZOIX010000625.1:0-3316 GCA_964579685.1 uncultured Mycobacterium sp. | reverse complement strand
AGGACATCGTCGATTCCGGGCTGACCCTGTCGTGGCTGCTGCGCAACCTCGCGACCCGGCATCCGCGTTCGTTGCGGGTCTGCACCCTGATGCGCAAACCCGACGCGGTCCGCGCTGACGTCGACATCGCCTACGTCGGCTTCGACATCCCCAACGAATTCGTCGTGGGCTACGGCCTCGACTATGCCGAGCGCTATCGCGACCTGCCCTACATCGGCACGCTGGACCCCAGGGTGTACGAGCAGCCGTAGTCGGCGCAAGATGAATCGCATGACCGAGACAAGGCTCCGCATCTGTCCCTTGTGCGAGGCCACCTGCGGGCTGACCGTGACGATCGACGGCGGCAGACTCACCGGTGCCCGCGGCGACCGCGACGACGTGTTCAGCCACGGTTTCATCTGCCCGAAGGGCGCGAGTTTCGCCGAACTCGACAACGACCCCGACCGACTGACGCGCCCCCTGGTGCGGCGCGACGGCGTGCTCGGCGAGGCGACCTGGGACGAGGCGTTCGCCGCCGTGGCCGAGGGCCTGGGCGCGGTCCTCGCCGAGCACGGCGGCGCGTCGGTCGGGGTGTACCTGGGCAACCCCAGCGCGCACACGATCGCGGGCGCGCTGTATCCGCCCGTGCTCATCCGTGCACTCGGCACCCACCAGGTGTTCAGCGCGAGCACGCTGGACCAGATGCCCAAACACGTGGCCCTGGGCCTCATGTTCGGCAGCCCGGTCGCGTTCACCGTGCCGGACCTCGACCGCACGGACTACCTCGTCGTCATCGGCGCGAATCCCCTTGTGTCCAATGGCAGTCTGGCGACCGCGGCCGACTTCGGCGGCAAGTTGCGCGCGTTGCGCAAGCGCGGCGGCACGCTCGTCGTCATCGATCCCGCCCGCACGCGCACCGCCGAACTGGCCGATCGACACATCGCTCCTCGGCCGGGCACCGACCCCGCGCTGCTGCTCGCCGTCGTGCACGTGCTGTTCGACGAGGGCCTGGTCGACCTCGGGGCCGTGGCCGACCACGTCAACGGCGTCGACGCCGTCCGCGCGCTCGCGGCGGACTTCGGACCGGATACGGTCGCCGGGTACTGCGGCGTTGCCGAGGACGACATCCGGACGCTGGCCCGCGAGCTCGCCGCCGCTCCCAGCGCCGCTGTCTACGGCAGGATCGGTACCTCTACGGTCGAATTCGGGACGCTGGGCAGCTGGCTCGTCGACGTCGTCAACGTCCTCACGGGCAATCTCGACCGTCCGGGCGGGGCGATGTTCCCCCTCGGTGCGACTGCGCCTGCACCCCGACCGCCGAAAGCCGGGCGCGGATTCAGGATCGGGCGCTGGCACAGCCGGGTCTCCGGCTATCCCGAGGCACTGTCCGAATTCCCGGCGGCCGCGCTGGCCGAGGAGATCGACACCCCCGGCGACGGGCAGATCAAGGCGATGATCACCATCGCCGGAAACCCGGTGCTGTCCGCACCCGATGGCGGCCGGCTCGACCGCGCCCTCGACGGCGTCGGGTTCATGATCTCGGTCGATCCGTACCTCAACGAGACGACGTGCCACGCCGACGTCATCCTGCCGCCACCGCCGCCCTCGCAGAGCGCGCACTTCGACTTCGCGCTCAACAACCTCGCGGTGCGCAACAACGTCCGCTATTCGGTGCCTGTGCTGCCTGCGGGTGATCGGCCCGACGAGCCCGAGATCCTGTCGCGGTTCGCGCTCGTCCTGTGCGGCGCCGGCGCCGACGGTGATCCCGCCGTCGTCGACGAACAGGTCATCGCGATGACGCTGGCCAAGGAGACCGCCGATCCCGGCTCACCGGTGGCCGGGCGTGATGTCGCCGACCTGACCGCGATGCTCGTACCCGGCCCGGGATACGAGCGCCGCCTCGACATGATGCTGCGGCTGGGGGCCTACGGCGATGCGTTCGGCGCCAGGCCGGACGGCCTGACCCTGCAACGACTCAAGGAGGCGCCGCACGGTATCGACCTGGGTCCGCTGCGACCACGCCTGCCGGAGGTCCTGCGTACCCCGACGGGTCGAATCGAACTCGCGCCCGAGCCGCTGCTGGCGGAGGCAGCGAGGCTTCGCGAGGCACTCGACCGGCGCGCGGACCGGTTCGTGCTCATCGGGCGACGGCATCTGCGGTCCAACAACAGTTGGATGCACAACCTGCCTGCGCTGGCAGGCGGCACCAACAGGTGCACGCTGCGGATCCATCCCGACGACGCCGCCGAACTCGGCCTGACGGACACCGCGGTCGTGAAGGGTCCCGGCGGCGCATTACTGGCTCCCATCGAGATCACCGACGGCATGCGACGCGGTGTGGTGTCTCTGCCGCACGGCTGGGGGCACGACCGTGCGGGTACCGGACAGGAACTCGCGGCGCGCGACCCCGGGGTCAACGTCAACCAGCTCAACGCTGGCAATCAGCTCGACCCGCTGTCGGGCACCGCAGTGTTGAACGGGATCCCGGTCGACATCGCTCCGGCCGGTTAGGCGAGCTCCCAGACCACCGTCACGCTGAACCCGACCGTCTGCTGACCCGGCTCAACCGGCACCGGTGCAGCCGCCATGTCAGCACGCGGGCTCTGCAGCGGAACCGGTGGCGTGGTTCCGGCGACCTCGGAGATCGAAATGACGCTGCCGAGAGTCAGACCGGACAATTGCGCGTACTGCTCCGCGCGATCCTTGGCGTCCTTGAAAGCTCGGCTGCGGGCGTCGCGGACCAGCTGGGAATCGTCGTCGATCGAATAGCTCACGTTGTTGATCCGGGTGGCGTTACCGCCGGTGCTGATGATGAGCGCCAGCGCCTGCGACGCGGCATCGAGCTGGCGGATCTTCACGTCGATCGAGTTGCTCGCCCGGTAGCCGACGATGGTGGTGCTGTCGGTGGTCGGTGCGAACTGCGGCTGCAGGCTCACTTGTGTCGTGCTGATGTCGTCGCGGTCGACGCCGGCGTCCACCAGCGCGTTGATCACCCCCAGCTGACGGTCGCTGACCTGGTTCATCGCACCGGTGACGTCGGGGGCCGTGAATTCGATGGAGGCGTTGACGTTCAACGTGTCCGGCGTGCCCTTGACCTCGCCGGAGCCTACGACGGTGACCTGCCGGACTTCGGTCGACTCCGTCGTCGGCGCAGGCGCGGGGCCCGACGACGCGTCGCAACCCGACAGTGCGGCAACGAGTCCCGTGGCGGCGAGGACGAGCAGTCGGGTGGGCAACTTCGCGCTCGCTGCGATCGGCATGACAGGCACCATACCGCCAGGCTCCGCGCAGCTACCGGCGCTCCACTTCGCGTAGGAACGCCAACAGGATTCGGTTC
>CAZOIX010000624.1:0-3332 GCA_964579685.1 uncultured Mycobacterium sp. | reverse complement strand
CCGTTTGGGTGGGCGAGCACCAATTCGACGTGTCCGGGTGACGGCAGCCGGAGAAATCCGACTTCCGAGTGAAGGGCCCGGCCGTCGTCAGCGGCAAATGTTCGTTGGCTGTAGGTCAAGAACGGCTTGCCGACGTGGCCGAAGGTGACGTCCTCGCGATATTCGAAGGGTTCGATCGTCGGGTATTCACCGGCACCTTGGCCCACCCAGGTACCGAGCAGGGGGGCGAGATCGGCGATGGCGGGATGAAGGCCGGGCATACCGGTGAGGCTACTGCCGTCATCATCACCGACTGCACCTATCGAGACGGTCACGGTGGGTACCCAGTGAGCGGTGCCAACTTCTAATGGGAGTGCGAGAGGGAGGGTTTGTATGAAAGTCGCTGATCCACATGTGGTTTGACGAATGGAACGACATCTGGCGGACCCTGTTGGTGGGGGCTGCGGCCTATATCGTCGTGGTGGCGGTCCTGCGGGTGTCAGGCAAGCGCACGCTGGCCAAACTGAACGCGTTCGACCTCGTGGTCACCGTCGCGGTGGGGTCAACGCTGGCCACCATCCTGCTCAGCAACGACGTGTCGTTCGTCGAAGGCGCCGCGGGCATCACGTTGTTGGCGGCCCTGCAATACCTGGCGGCGATCATCGCTTCGCGGCTGCGTATCGGACGCATGATCGTGACATCGCGACCGACCCTGCTGCTGTCCAACGGGTGCTTTCGTGTCGATGCGATGCGCCGCCAGCGGATCAGCAGAGACGATGTCCATCAGGCCATCCGGTCGTCCGGTTGCGGTGACATGGGGCTGATCGCCGCGGTGGTGCTCGAATCAGACGGCTCGTTGAGTGTCATCACCAACGACAAGATCGGGGACCGTTCGGCACTGTCGAACCTCGCCAATCCCACGTCCGCGCAACCCTGAATACGCCGGTTCGATTCCGTCATCGGGCTCCACGAGATGCCTCACGCAGGGCACGCCACGACGATTGCGCACTCGCGCGCGATGACCAGGAATCCACTGCAGCCGTGACCACGGACGCGGCGACGGGTTGATCGCGATCTCCCGGATGGGTCTTGCGAACCTCGTTCACCTGCTCAGACGGCAGCTGCGCAAGGTGCGTCCGCAGGCTTCGGGGCCCCTGGTGGCGCCCGTCGAAACCCGCTCACCGGCCCTGTGAGCTCCCCGCCGCCAGGGTCAGCGCCCGCACCACCGCGTGCATGGCGAGATCGACCTTGAAACCGTTGTGGGTCAACGGCTGGGCATCGGCCAACGCCGCCCCGGCGGCCGCCTCGAACGCCCGCGTGCTCGGTGGCTGGCCGCGCAGCACCTGCTCGGCCGCGGGTACGCGCCACGGCACCGCGGCGACACCGCCCAATGCGATCGCCGCGTCGGTGATCACGCCGTCGCGGATCTGAAGCCCGGCCGCCACCGAGACCAGGGCGAACGCATAACTGCGCCGGTCGCGGACCTTGAGGTAGCAGCTGGTGCGGGCCAACTCCTTGGCCGGCAGTTCGACATGGGTGATGAGCTCGCCGTGCCGCAGCGTGGTGTCGAGATCCGGGCGGTCGCCAGGTAACCGGAAGAACTCGACGACGGGCACCGCCCGCGCTCCCGCGTCGCCCCGTACGTGAATGGATGCGTCGAGGATCGCCAGGGCACCGCCATATCTGACGCGTGCACCGCCACGCATGACGGGCTCGCGCCGAAGATCGCGTGTTCGCGGTGGTGTTCGGCCAGCGCTGCACACCCGCTGCCAGGGCGGCGCTTGTTGCATTCGGTGGCGACGCGATCCATGAAATATCGGCACCGGGTGCGTTGCATCAGGTTGCCTGCGGCGGTGGCGCGGTTGCGGATCTGAGTGGTGGCCCCGCTGAGAATGGCCTGGGCCAGTACCCGATAACCGCGGCGGATCAGCCTGTGATTGGCCACTGCGCTGTTGGTGGCCAACGCCCCGATCCTGACGCCGCCGTCGACGGTCGTTTCGATGGCCGCCAGTGCGAGGCCACCGACGTCGACCAGTGCGGTCGGCTGTTCGATGTCGGACTTCATCAAGTCGACCAGGTTCGTCCCGCCCGCGAGGTATCTCGCCCCCGGCAACGCCGCCAGCAGGAGGGCATCGTCGACCGATCCGGCACGGTGGAAATCGAAGGTCTTCATCGCGGTCCGCCGTCGGCGACGGCGGCGATCGCCGCCACGATGTTGGCGTAGGCGCTGCAGCGACAGATGTTGCCGGCCATCCGT
This sequence comes from uncultured Mycobacterium sp., assembly GCA_964579685.1. Classification (GTDB taxonomy): domain Bacteria; phylum Actinomycetota; class Actinomycetes; order Mycobacteriales; family Mycobacteriaceae; genus Mycobacterium. The sequence goes on along the minus strand of CAZOIX010000624.1, from coordinate 1,096 downwards.
TCCCGAATCTCAGCGTCGGTGAGGGGTACCGGCCCGCCGGTCCCGACGTCGTGAGCCCCCTCGAAGGACGCCGCCGAAAGGTCTCCCCTGGCGTGCTCACCCAGCATGGCCAGTGCTGAGCAGATCTGCCCCGGCGTGCAATACCCGCATTGGAACGCGTCGTGATCGAGAAACTCCTGCTGCAGCGGGTGCAGTCCGCCATCGCCGCCGATCCCCTCGATGGTGACGATGTCCGCACCGTCAACCGAGGCAGCGAGCACCAGGCAGCTCAGGATGCGCTCGCCGTCGACCAGCACCGTGCACGCACCGCACAGCCCGTGGTCGCAACCCTTCTTGGTTCCGTTGAGCTGCAATCGATCCCGCAATAGATCCAGCAGGGTGGTCCGGACGTCAACGGTCAGCGTGCACGCTGTCGCATTGACGGTCAGGTTCACCGTTGCCTCGGTCATCGGGGAGCTCCGAACGGGACCATAAGATCTTCGACAGTGATGGGCAAGTGGCGCAAGCGTTTTCCCGTGGCATGGTGAATCGCATTGGCGATGGCCGCTGGGGCACCGGCGATCCCGATCTCACCGATGCCGCGCAGGGTAGGTCCGACGACGCCGCCCTCGGGCTGCTGCAGCATCTCGACGAGTTCGATGTCGAAGTCCGGGCGGTCGACGTGGGTGGGAACGTAGTATTCGCCGCCGAGCTGAAGCGCGGCACTCGCCTCGGGGTCGACGGGCATCCGCTCGAGCAGCGCCATTCCGACACCGAACGTGATACCGCCCATCAACTGGCTGCGGGCCAGCTTCGGATTCAGCACCGGTCCGCAGGCGAACGCGGCCACCCACCGGGTGACCGCTGCGCGCGCGATATGCTCGTCGACCTCGACCTCGCAGAAATGCACGCCGAAAGACCGGATGGGGTTCAACTCGTCGATGTCCGGATCCGCCGTCACCGAAAAGCTCAGCGTCGAGCGCTGTTCGGGCGAAAGCGCGGCCAGCGCACCAACGGTGGCGACGGGATTTCCGGGCAGCGCCGCCAGTCGCTGCCGCCATTCAGTGGCGGCTTTCGCGACGGCCGCACCGACCGTCGCGGTGGTCTGCGATGCGCC
>CAZOIX010000623.1:0-3341 GCA_964579685.1 uncultured Mycobacterium sp. | reverse complement strand
GCGCCGGCGCCGGCGCCGGCTCTGGGGGAGGTGAAGTAGTAGGCCGTTCCGCCTCGTGGGTGCGCCACGTAGTCGAAAGCGTTGGCCAGATGCGCGTTGCTCGGCGGCGGCGCGGGCGAAGCCGTCGACGTGGTGACGGGATTGGCCGCCGGTGTCTCGTCGGTATTGGTGATCGCGGCGTGCGAGCAGCCCGCCGCCAGCACCGCGACCGCCGACAGCGCCGTCGGTAATGTGCGCGGGTCCACCTAGGTACCGACAAGCTGCGCTGGATCGACCGGCTCCCGTGATCGAATCAGCGATTTGATGTCGTCGAGCGCGTCCCAGATGTTGACGTTCATCCCCGCGAGCACCCGGTTCGCGGGATCAAGCCAGAAGGCGGTGAACTCGCGGCGCCCAAGGTCACCGCGGAACACCACCCGGTCGTAGTCGGGTGCATGTCCGACGTACTCCATGCCGAGGTCGTATTGGTCGGTGAAGAAATAGGGCAACTCGGCGTACTCCTGCGGTCTGCCGAGCATGCCTGCGGCTGCGACGGCAGGCTGGTTGAGCGCGTTCGCCCAGTGTTCGGTGCGTATCCGCGTGCCGAACAGCGGATGCTCCGCGGCGGCGATATCGCCCACCGCGAAGATGTCGGGGTCGCTGGTCTGCAGGGACGCATCGACCAGGACGCCGCCACCGCCGGTGGCCAGGCCGGCGCGCTCGGCCAGCCCGATGTTGGCGACCGCACCGACCGCCACCAGAACCGCATCGGCGGCGACAGTGGAGCCGTCGCCCAACGTCAGCCCCGTCGCCCCGTCGCCGGATGTGGTGATCTCGTCGACGGTTGCGCTGCACCGGAGGTCCACGCCGTGGTCGCGGTGCAGCGCGGCGAACACCTCACCTGCTTCGCGGCCGAGCGCAGCCATCAACGGCACCTCCGCGGTATCGACGACCGTGACGGAGGCACCGCGTTCGCGAGCGGCGGCGGCCACCTCCAGGCCGATCCACCCTGCGCCGACAATCGCCAGGGAAGCCCCTTCTGACAGAACAGAACCCAGGGCTTCAGCGTCGTCGATCGTGCGCAGATAATGCACCCCGTCGGCGTCTGCGCCCGGGATCGGAGGCCGGCGCGGGGTCGATCCGGTGGCCAGCACCAGTTTGTCGTAGGGCACGGAGGTGCCGTCGGGCAGGGAGACGGTGTGGGCGCCGGGGTCGACGGAGGACACCTCGGTGCCGAGTTGCAGCTCGATGTGGTGGTCGCGGTACCAGGCCGACGGGGCGGCCGTGAACTCTGCGAACTTCTTCTTGGAAAGGAGAAACTCCTTCGACAACGGCGGACGCTCGTAGGGCAGCTGCTCCTCCGCGGCGAACAGCACCACGTGTCCGTCGAAATCCTTGTCACGCAAAGCTTCTGCGGCCTTTGCCCCGGCCAGGCCGCCACCGATAATGGCGAATGTCGACGACGTTGTCATGGCATTCGAGCTTACTCGCGACCGGGTGCGGCCGGGTCATGCCAACAGCTCCTTGAGCCTTCGCGCGTTGCGGACGGCGTGTCCGCCCAGGTCGTTGTTGAAATAGACGAGCACTCGCCGGCCCTCCTCGCGCCACCCGGCGATCCGCTCGGACCATTCGCGCAGTTCGTCGTCGGTATACGCGCCCGCGTACAGGGCGTCACGCGGCGGCCCATGCATGCGGATGTACACGAGATCGCTGGTCGCCCGGGGGAGGCAGGTCAGGCCGGCGCCGCTGTCCACCACGTACGCGGCGTTGTGCCGTTCGAGTAGTGCGAACACTGCGTCGTCGTGCCAGGAGGGATGCCGCAGCTCCATGGCCACTCGAATCCAGTCGGGCATCAGACCCAGGAAATGATCGAGCCGCGCGTCGTCGCGTTCGAGGTCGGGGTGCAACTGCACCAGCAGCGCCTCGCGCCTGTCACCGAGCGCGGTCCAACTTCGTTCGAACCGCTCGACCCACGGTTCCGGCGAACGCAGCCTGCGGTAGTGGGTGAGTCCCCGCTGGGCCTTGACCGACATCGTGAAGCCGTCGGGCAGCCGCCGCCGCCAGCTTTCGAAGGCGCCATCCTTGGGCCACCGGTAGAAGCTGGCGTTTAGCTCGACCGTGTCGAACTCCGCTACGTAGACCGCCAGGCGCTTGGCCGCAGGCAAGTTGGGCGGATACAGGACGCCCGCCCAGTGGTCGTAGGACCAGCCGGACGTGCCGATGCGAATCCCGTCATTTTCGGGGGAGGGTCTTGGCGTAGTCGACACCGCGAGTCACCCAGCCCTGAAGCTGACGTTTGGTCTTGACACCCGCTACGGATACCCGCAACCAGCCTCGGGTCTCACGTCCCGCCATCACCATCGGTTCGACGTGCTCACGCGACAACAGCTTCTCGGTGTCATCGCGCGGCACCCGGACCATCAGCCCGCCCTGCCCGCTGACGCACACCGACATGTTGCCGTTGACCATGAACGCCAGCCCGCCGAACATCCGCTTCTCCTCGACGCCGCGCTGGGCGCCGAGGAGTTCGCGGATGCGGTCAGCCAGATCCTCGTCGTAGGCCATGGGTTGACCGTAGCGCTAGGCGGCGACAGCCGTCTCGGCCTCGGCGGGCACCAGCGCCTGCGCGATGATGTCCGCGACGTCGACCATCGGCTTGACCTCCAGCGAGTCCAGCACGTCGGCCGGCACGTCGTCCAGGTCGGCCTCGTTGCGCTGGGGGATGAAAACCGTTGACAGACCTGCGCGTTGCGCGGCCAACAGTTTCTGCTTGACCCCGCCGATCGGCAGCACCCGGCCGTTGAGTGTCACCTCGCCGGTCATGCCGACATCGGAGCGCACCTGTCGCCCGGTGGCCATCGACACCAGCGCCGTCACCATGGTGACGCCTGCCGACGGGCCGTCCTTGGGCACCGCGCCCGCGGGCACGTGCACGTGGATACGGCGGTCCAGCGACGTCGGGTCGACACCGAGCCGGTCGGCATGCGCACGCACGTAGGACAGCGCAATCTGCGCGGACTCCTTCATCACGTCGCCGAGCTGACCGGTCAGTTGCAGCCCGGCCTCACCGTCGGTCGCTCCGGCCTCGATGTAGAGCACATCGCCGCCGAGGCCCGTCACCGCGAGCCCGGTGGCCACGCCAGGCACCGCCGTGCGCTCGGCCGACTCCGGCAGGAACCGCGGACGGCCCAGGTACTCAACGAGATCGGGCTCGTCGATGGCCAGACTCTCCTCGCGTTCGGCCAGCTTGGTCGTGGCCTTGCGCAGTGCCTTGGCCAGCAGTCGTTCGAACTGCCGCACGCCCGGCTCGCGGGTGTAGTCGGCGGCGATCTTGCGCAGTGCGTCCTCGGTCACCGTCACCT
>CAZOIX010000622.1:0-3341 GCA_964579685.1 uncultured Mycobacterium sp. | reverse complement strand
TGAGGTGATGAAGAAGATCCGCGACAAGGACGTGGTGCACACGCTGTTCGCCGAGATCGGTCCGTTCTACTCCGATCGCAACGGCGGCTACACCCGCATCATCAAGGTGGAGGCGCGCAAGGGCGACAACGCCCCGATGGCCGTCATCGAACTGGTGCGGGAGAAGACCGTGACCGACGAGGCGAACCGCGCTCGCCGGGCCGCAGCGTCCAAGAAGGCTGCGCCTGCCAAGGCGGCCGCCGAGGAAGCTCCGGCCGAGGACACCGTCGACGAGGTCGAGGCGGAGGACGCCGCGATCGAGGAGGCCCAGGAGGCGGAAGCCGCCGAGGAGGTCGCCGAGGCCGACGGGGATGCCGACAAGTCCTGACGAAGCAATGAACGAGCCCGCCATCGACAACGGTGGCGGGCTCGTTCGTCTTCGACTCGATATCGCCTACGAAGGAACCGAATTCGCGGGTTGGGCGGTGCAAGCGGGGCAACGCACCGTGGCCGGAGTGCTCGACGACGCCCTGTCGACGGTGTTCCGCACGGCGGTGCAGCTGCGGGCGGCCGGACGCACCGACACCGGTGTCCACGCCACGGGTCAGGTCGCCCACGTCGACGTGCCGTCCGATGCGCTGTCCCATGCCTATCCCCGCACGACCCGCGCCGGCGAACCCGAGTTTCGCCCGCTCGTGCAACGGCTGGCACGGTTCCTGCCACAGGATGTCCGGGTGCTCGACATCGGACGCGCTGCGCCGGGTTTCGATGCACGATTCTCCGCGCTGCGACGGCACTACGTCTACCGCTTGTCGACGGCGCCGTACGGTGTCGAACCGCATGACGCGCGATTCGTGACACCGTGGCCCCGTCCGCTGGATGTCGAGGCCATGTCGGCGTCAGCACGGGATCTGGTGGGGCTGCACAACTTCGCTGCGTTCTGTCGCCATCGCGACGGTGCCACCACCATCCGGGATCTGCAGAGGCTGGACGTCGCATGCGACGGCGACCGGATCACCGTGGCTGTCACCGCGGATGCCTTCTGCTGGGCCATGGTGCGCTCATTGGTGGGCGCCCTACTCACGGTCGGTGAGCATCGTCGCGAACCCCGTTGGTGCGCCGCGTTGTTGGAGTCGACGAGCCGCTCCAGCGACTTCGCGGCGGCGCCGCCGCAGGGTTTGACTCTCGTCGGCGTCGACTATCCGTCGGACGACGAACTCGAGGCACGGACGAAGGTCACCCGCGAGCTACGGGTGCTGGACTAGTGTCCTGAGTCAATATTTCACCGTTAGCTTTTATGCTTGATGGGTGCCCCATCCTGTTGCTCCGGTGGTGAATCTGACCGATGACGAGCGGTCTCAACTGTTGACGTGGTCGCGTCGACCCAAGAGCGCCAATGCATTGGCGGTGCGATCGCGGATCGTGTTGGCTGCTGCTGACGGTTTGAGCAATACCGCGATTGCCGACAAGCTCGACGTCCACATTTCCAGTGCACGCAAGTGGCGTACGCGCTTTGTCGCCGACCGACTCGAAGGTCTGCTCGACGAGCCTCGCCCCGGCCGTCCGCGCACGGTCCTCGACGACCAGGTCGAAGCCGTCATCACCGCGACGCTGGAGACGACACCGCGCGATGCGACGCACTGGTCCACGCGGTCGTTGGCCGCCGAGTTGGGGATGTCGCAGTCGGCGGTGTCGCGGATCTGGCGAGCGTTCGGATTGGCTCCCCACAAACAGAATTCGTGGAAACTGTCGAAGGATCCGCAGTTCGTCGACAAGGTACGCGATATCGTCGGGCTCTACCTCGATCCGCCGGAGCGGGCGATGGTTCTGTGCGTCGACGAGAAGACCCAGATCCAGGCGCTCAATCGCACTCAACCGGTGTTCCCGATGATGCCTGGCACCCCGGCCCGGGCCAGTCATGACTACGTTCGCCACGGCACCTCCAGCCTGTACGCCGCTTTGAACCTGGCCACTGGACAGGTGATCGGCTCACTGCATGCTCGCCACCGCGGCCAGGAGTTCCTCGCGTTCCTCAAGAAGCTCGACGCAGAAGTACCTGCCGACCTGGACTGCCACGTCGTGCTGGACAACGCATCGACACACAAGACCCCTGCAGTGAAACGTTGGCTGACAAACCATCCCCGCTTCGTGCTGCATTTCACCCCGACCAGCTCGTCCTGGCTCAACCTTGTCGAACGCTGGTTCGCAGAACTCACCACCAAAAAGCTCCGACGCGGTACCCACACCTCGGTGCGGCAACTCAACGCCGACATCCGCGCCTGGATCGACACCTGGAACGACAACCCGCGTCCCTACATCTGGACCAAGACCGCCGACCAGATCCTCGAATCCGTAGCCAACTACTGCCGACGAATTAACAACTCAGGACACTAGAGGCGGGCAGCGACGAAGTCTGCCGCCTGATTCGCCATCCCCGCATCGATGTATGCGCCGGCAAGGTGGGCGGGCCAGTTGTCTTCCCACGTGTTCGGATCGGCCGGGTTGCAGATCGGGTCGGCGCCATGGCACAACTCGATCGTCCTGTCGCGGTAGATCGGATTGAAATTCGAGATCGGCCCCACCCAGGCCACCCCGTTGCCGAACAACGCCACCGCCGCGATGTGGGTATCGGCGCCGGGAGGCAGCGGAGCCTTGAACCCGAAGAAGTCGAAGGGCAGGGCGAGCACCACGTCGGTGACCGCGGCGCCGAGGGAGTAGCCGCCGAGCACCAACCGCGTATCCGGGCAGGTGTTCATCATGTACTGGATGTGGTCGCTCATATCGTTGGCACCCACGTCGATCTCGTTGTCGGCGGGGTACTGCACGGCATAGACGCCGATCCTCTTGTTGGTCTTGCTGCGCAGCGCGCTGATGAACGCATTACCGAGGTTGCCGACCCCGACCGATTCGAGGCGGCCGCGGGCGAAGATCACCTCGACCGGCGGGCACGACTGGGCATGTGCCGACGGCGTCAGCGAGTCGACGGTGTGGGGGGTGATCAGCACGACGCCGGAAACGAGGGCGGCGAGGAGACCGGTGAGTAAGTGGCGACGGATCACCACACGGATGGTAATGGAATCTCAGAGGAACCCGGCGACGAAACTGGCCGCCTGATCGGTGGGCCCGCCGACGTACGCCCGGTGTGCGGCGACGTCCTCACCGTCGGTCTGGCAGATCGGGTCGCCCGGGTTGCACAGATCGATGGATCTGCTGCCCCACACGGGGCTGACCGTCAGGGGCAGACCCAGCTTGGCGGACGGATTGCCGAAGACGGCGATGGCGGCGACGTGCTCGGGCGCATTGGGTGGCAACGGGTTGTCGAAGCCGATGCCGGGTACCGGCACCGCGGCGATGACGTCGAT
>CAZOIX010000621.1:0-3342 GCA_964579685.1 uncultured Mycobacterium sp. | reverse complement strand
GTCGCGGCCGCCGCTTCACCCTGCCCCTTGACAAACCGCCCTACATATCAGCCGGTCGAGCCGCCCACCACCGCATCGTCGGGTGGCACTTCATCATCTTTCGACGCATCTTTTTGCGGTTTCGCGAGCAGTCCGGCGGTCAGTTGATCGCCAGTGTGATTGACGTGGATGACGAAAGGGCGCACCGCCGTGTAACGGATCACACTCATCGATGCGGGATCCGCGGTGATGCGCTGAAAGCTGTCGAGGTGCGTGCCCAGCGCATCGGCCACGACGGCTTTGATGACATCGCCGTGGGTACACGCCAGCCACAGTGCATCGCCGTTGTGCTCGTCGGCCAGCCGGCGGTCGTGCTCGCGAATCGCGGCCACCGCCCTTGCCTGCACTGCGGCGAGCCCCTCCCCTTCGGGAAACACCGCCGCGCTGGGCTGCTGCTGCACCACCGCCCACAACGGCTCTTTCACGAGCTCGCCGATCTTGCGGCCCGTCCACGAGCCGTAGTCGACTTCGGAGATGCGCTCGTCGACGACGGGGTTCACGCCCAATGCGGCAGCCAGCGGTTCCACCGTGCGTTCGCACCGCAGCAGCGGCGATCGCACGATCGCGCGGATGGGCAGCATCCCGATCCGCTGAACCAGCCCTTTGGCCTGTTCCTGGCCCCTGTCGTCCAGGTCGACGCCCGCACTGCGGCCGGCCAACGTATGGGCTGTGTTCGATGTCGAGCGGCCATGGCGCAACAGGATGACTGTCATACCGCCGCCACGACCTTGGTGCCGAGCAGGATCAACACGACGGTGCCGAGCAGGACGCGGTAGCCGACGAACCAATACATGCTGTGTCGGACCAGGAAACGCAGGAACCAGGCGACCGCCGCGAATCCGACGACGAACGCGATCACCGTTGCGACCAACAGTTGTGGCCCGCTGGCGCTCATCCCTTCACCGACCGGGTGAAACGCGTCGGGTAGTGAGAACAGTCCCGAAGCGAAAACCGCTGGAATAGCGAGCAGGAACCCGAAACGTGCGGCGAGTTCGCGATCCATCCCGAGAAACAGTCCGGCGCTGATCGTCGCACCCGATCTCGACACCCCCGGTATCAGGGCCAGACACTGTGCGAGTCCGACGATGATGCTGTCCTTCCACGTGAGCTGCTCGACGTTCCGTGTCTGACGGCCGTAGTATTCCGCTGCGGCGATGACCGCCGAGAACACGATCAACGCAGTCGCGATGAGCCACAGATTCCTTGCGCCCGTGCGGATTTCGTCCTTGAACAACAGGCCGAACACGCCGATCGGGATGGTGCCGATGATGACCCACCAGCCCAGCCAGTAGTCGGCGGTGCGGTGCGCGGCCACGACGAGGCCGTTGAACCAGGCCTTGACGATGCGTGCGATATCACGCGCAAAGTAGACCAGCACCGCCACTTCTGTACCCAGCTGGGTGACCGCGGTGAACGACGCCCCGGCGTCCGCAGTGAAGAACACCCGCGACGCGATGGCCAGGTGCCCCGACGATGACACGGGCAGGAACTCGGTCAAACCCTGCAGGATCGCGAGGACGATCACCTGGACCCACGACATCGCCGCCACGTCCGCCACGACGACGACCGTACCCGGGAGTTATGTCAGCGGCTGGACCGCGTGACCGGCTGGGCGTCCGTTACCGCGTCACGCACGACCGCCGCCACGCTCCGCTCGTCGTAAAGGTCGACGTCAGTCATCTTGCGACTGGTTGCCGCGACGACGTCCTCTCGCTGCGGAACCGGCCCGCTGAGGCGAGGGCGGTAGATCTCGACGAGCAGGACCTGGTGCTCGACATGGAAGGAAAAACTTCGCCCGTCGCCCACCTGGCCAAATCCGCTGGCGAACAGACCAGTCGAAATGTCCTCGATAGCAAATTCTCGGCGGCCCAATTCCCGGTCTGCGGCAATGGTCATGAAACGACCATAACTCGACTGATGCGGTTCGTGCGAGCGGCACGACGAGCGGCGCGCAATTTACGGCGAGCGTTCTGCCTAGACTGGCTGCTCAGCCCATGCGCATTAATTGACACCCGCGAAAGTTACCCATTGTCAGCTCGCTTAAACATCTTTGGTCCAGCCTTTCGTTTTCTGGCTATCGGGCTGGCGATCGTCGCTCTGTCAGCGTGCTCGTCGAACCCGGCCGACGCTCCGCCGCCGACCATCACGCCCGCCCAGGCCGCCGCGTCACCCCCTGTCGTGGGCGAACCCGCTGGTGCGGTACGGCCGCTGGCAGCCGATGCGCTGGCTGCGGTGCTCGATGCCGCGACCGGGTCTTTGGCCGTGCTCGGTACCCGACCCGATGGCCGGGCGGAGGTCGCCGTCCTCGCCGACTCGGGCCAGGCGGGGTCGGTGCCGTTACCGGGGGTCGCGACAGCGATGACCGGGGATGGCGAAGGCCGGACGTATGTATCGACGCGCGGCGGCTACTTCCTCGTCGATCTCGGCGAGCGCACCGCGACACTGGTCGGCGTCGAGGGACAGCGCGAGACCGATTTCACGGCAATCGCGCGTCGCGCAGACGGCAGGCTGGTCCTCGGCAGCGCCGACGGCACCGTGTTCACCCTGAGTTCCGACTCTGCCGTCGGCGCGCAGCTCAAGATCTTTGCTCGGGTGGATGACCTTGTGACTCAAGGCAATACCACCGTCGTACTGGACCGGGGGCAGACCTCGGTGACCGCACTTTCGGAGGACGGCACCGAGGCCGAACAAGCACTACGCGCCGGCGACGGGGCAACGACGATGGCGGCCGACAGCGCGGGTCGGGTGTTGGTCGCCGACACACGTGGCGACCAGCTGCTGGTGTTCGGTACCGATCCGCTGATCCTGCGCCAGATGTATCCGGTGCGCGACGCACCCTACGGACTGGCCGGGACGGCGACGCTCGCCTGGGTGTCGCAGACGGCGTCGAACTCGGTCGTTGGCTACGATTTGTCCACCGGCATCCCCGTCGAGAAGGTGCGCTATCGAACCGTGCAGCAGCCGAACCTACTGGTCTACGACGAATCATCTGGCACCCTGTATGTGGTGTCGGGCTCAGGAGCGGGTGTCCAGGTGATCCCCGGCGCGGCGGTGGGTTCGTGACGACCATGCAACGCGGCCGGATGCCGGACGGGTGGGACAAGGATCTGTCCGACGACTACGAGTGGATACCGTTGCGACTGCCGCCCGATCTGACCCGAATCAGCGCCTCCACCCGGTTGTCCATCGAGGCCGAATACCGGGGATGGGAGCTGACGCGCGTGCGGCTGTACACCGACGGATCACGGCGGGTGCTGCTGCGCCGCAAGAAGTCCGCGATCCGCGGGGCGGCCATCCCGGAGC
>CAZOIX010000620.1:0-3343 GCA_964579685.1 uncultured Mycobacterium sp. | reverse complement strand
CCGTGTTGACCGAGCTCACCGGCCTGGCCGAATTGCGGGTCTGTGCAAACCATTTCGAAGCTCAGGCGGCACGCGACGGTCTGGTCGAGGCCTCCGGCGCGCTGCGCACCACCGCAGTATCGCTGACCAAGATCGCCAACGACATCCGCTGGATGGGCTCGGGACCGCTTACCGGCCTCGGTGAGATTCAGCTGCCGGATCTGCAGCCGGGCAGCTCGATCATGCCCGGCAAGGTCAATCCAGTGATCCCCGAGGCTATTACGCAGGTCGCCGCGCAGGTGATCGGCAATGACGCCGCGATCGCCTGGGGTGGCGGCAACGGCGCCTTCGAACTCAACGTGTACATCCCGATGATGGCGCGCAACCTGCTCGAGTCGTTCACCATCCTGACCAACTCGGCCAAGCTGTTCGCGCAACGCTGCATCGACGGCCTTGTCGCCCACGAGGGCCGCCTGCGCGAACTGGCCGAGTCGTCGCCGTCGATCGTGACCCCGCTGAACTCCGCTATCGGGTACGAGGAAGCGGCCGCCGTCGCCAAGCAGGCGCTCAAGGAGAAGAAGACGATCCGCCAAACCGTGATCGACCGCGGGCTGATCGGCGACAAGCTATCGCTCGAGGAACTCGACAAACGCCTCGATGTGCTGGCGATGGCGAAGGTCAAGGACGGAGAGCGCTGACCGCTCGCACACGATCCCGTGCGTCGAGCCGTCCCTTGGCGGGTATGACTTCTCTGCCATCGCCGTGATCTTGGATCGAGTGCTGCCAAGCTCGGCATCAAGTCGCGCGCCTGAGCTGGGCCGTCATATCGGCGTTGCGCACCAATTCTGACAATAGGGAAATTCCCTATTCCCCCATCCCGCTTCAGGAATTAGCGTCGAGACGCCAGAACCAATCAAGGCTTCTCCAGGAGGATAGGTGCTCGTCGACCAGGCTCCCTTCACCCCGTCGTCCGCGGTCTACCACGACCCCGCTCTGGTCACGACGGCGACCAGCCAACCAGCGTTGCGCACGGGATTCGCGATGCTGGCCCTGGCGTCGCTGATCGACCTGCCCAGAGCCGAGCGGGCCGATCGGGTGCTGGCGTTGAGTGGTGCGGCGGCCGCCGGCTGGTTCCTCGTTCGGGGTCGCCACCGTCGTTAGTGATTTTGGCGTGCGGGGTCACGCTGAGCGTGACCCCGCAGGCCAAAATCGCTCAGGGTAGGGCGGCGGGGCTGATCTCTTCGAGCATCTCGGTGACCAGTGCCGCGATCGGAGAACGCTCGCTGCGCAGCAGGGTGATGTGCGCGAACAAGGGATGGCCCTTGAGCTTCTCGATGACCGCCGCCACGCCGTCGTGACGACCGACCCGCAGGTTGTCCCTTTGGGCGACGTCGTGGGTGAGCACGACCCTTGATCCCGCCCCGAGCCGCGACAGGACGGTCAGCAGCACGTTGCGCTCCAACGACTGCGCCTCGTCCACGATGACGAAGGAGTCGTGCAGGGAGCGACCGCGAATGTGGGTCAGCGGTAGCACTTCGAGCATGCCGCGCGACAGCACCTCCTCGAGCACCGCAGGACTGGCCAGCCCCTCGAGGGTGTCGAACACCGCCTGCGCCCAGGGGCCCATCTTCTCGCTCTCGCTGCCGGGCAGGTAACCGAGATCCTGTCCGCCGACCGCGTAGAGCGGACGGAACACCACCACCTTGCGGTGGGTGCGGCGCTCGAGCACGGCCTCGAGGCCTGCACACAACGCCAGCGCGGACTTACCGGTGCCCGCCTTGCCGCCGAGCGAGACGATGCCGACCGATTCGTCGAGCAGCAGATCGAGCGCAACACGCTGTTCCGCGGAACGGCCGCGCAGGCCGAACACCTCCCGGTCGCCCCGAACCAGTTGGACCTTCTTCTCCGAATTCACCCTGCCCAGCGCATGGGAGCTGCCACCCAAGAGCCGGATTCCGGTGTGGCACGGCAGGTCTCGCGCCGCCTCGAGGTCGATCTCGCCGTCGGCGAACAACGTGTCGATCTCGTCTGCGGCCACCTCGACCTCGTCCATGCCCGTCCACCCGGACGTGATGACGTCCTGGGCGTGATACTCGTCGGCGGTCAAGCCGACCGCGCCCGCCTTCACGCGCAGCGGAATGTCCTTGCTGACCAACGTCACCAGCTTGCCCTCAGCGGCGAGGTTGGCCGCCACGGTCAGGATCCTGGCATCGTTACTGTCGGTCCGGAATCCGGCAGGCAGCACCGTCGGATCACTGTGGTTCAGCTCGACATGCAACGTACCGCCCTGTGTGCCAACGGGTATCGGCTGATCAAGCCGTCCGTGTTCCAGGCGGAGGTCGTCGAACATCCGCAATGACTGCCGGGCGAACCAGCCGAGCTCATGGTGATGTCGCTTGGCTTCCAGTTCGCTGATGACCACCAACGGGACCACGACTTCGTGCTCGGCGAACCGTGTGCATGCCCAGGGATCGGACAGCAACACCGAGGTGTCGAGAACATAGGTCCGCAAGGGCGAATCAGTCACGTAGCGCTCCTCGAGCCCGCGTGGCCCCACACGAACCATTCGGCGGACACTGCGGCACTGGGACCGGGGCCGGTCCTCTCGTGATCGAAACGATCGGTACCGCCCGGATAGCAGAGCATGTCGCTAGCCATCGGAAACGACGCTACTCCCGCCGCGGCGTCTGCGCCGAACAGGCGCGCCGTGGCTAACGGTTAGCGCTGCGTGAACTGCGCGAGTTCGGGCTCGTCGGCAAGACCCCATGCGGCGATGCGGTCGGAGATCACCTGCTGCAGCTGCTCGGGTCCGAAGATGCCGGCGTCGGCCATCTGAGCCACCTTGTCGGCGTAGGCGTCGATGTCCCCGCCGACGACGTCGAGCTCGGCTGCCCGGCGCGCGATCGCGGTGATCGTCTCGTCTCGGCTGGTCGACAACAGGTGAGAGATGAGATTGGCGAAGAATTCCTCGTGGCGCTCCTCGTCCCTGGCGATGCGGCCGACTAGTGCCTTGAGCACGGGCTCGGTGACCTGCGCTTCGAGGTTGCGGCAGTAGACGGCGTGCGCGCGCTCGAAGAACGCCATGAACGCGAGCCGCTCGATCTGGCTGTAGGTGTCGGCGCGGTAGCCCTTCATCACATGTTCGACGCGCACGTCCTCGTTTGCGGTTGGATCGATCTCGCGGGTGACGACCAGGTAGTTGCGCAACACGATCGCGTGCAGGTGCTCCTCGGCGGTCCACCGGCCCAGCCACCGGCCCCATTTGTCCTCGAGGATGAAGCTGAAGACGAACTCGCGGTGGTAGCCGGCAAGGTTGTCCTTGGTGATCAACAGGATTTCCAAGGCATCGGTGACCACCTTGGGC
>CAZOIX010000619.1:0-3345 GCA_964579685.1 uncultured Mycobacterium sp. | reverse complement strand
CCGTCGATCAGTCCAAGGTCGGCCCAGCCGCGCGAGATGAGCACACGATGTCCCCGGGCGCGGATCGCCTCGATGGCCACCCTGGCCATGTCATCCGGAGCGCGCACACTGCTGAAACCCACATAGATCGGCGCGGTTCCGGCATCCAGGAAGGACAGCAGCTCCGCCGGGAGCGGGCGGTTGTCGGGCAGGATCCACGCGCCGGTCTGCACGACGTCGAGGTCGTTGGAACCGGGCCATGGCGCAAGGATCGGGTCCGCGGCCAACCAGGGCCGGTCGGTGTGGACGTGGTCGCGAACGTTGGCGACCGGCGGTAGCCCCAGCGCTGCCCGGCGCGCGTTGAGCGGTTCGCCGTACAGCGCCTGCACGCGTTCGGCGTCCACCTCCCACAACTGTGCGTTGGTCGCGCCGGTCGGGAACGGCCGGCCTGGCCGCGGCAGCGGCGTCTGATGCGGCGACGGCAACACCCCCGGCATGAACGCCACACACCGGTAAGGGATACCGAGCAACTCGGCGATCGAGGGCAGACCGGCGGGCATCAAACCCGTCGCCACCACGGCGTCACAACCCTGCGCGGCCGGAGCCACCGTCTCGAACTGACTGGCCACCAACGCGGCCGCGACGCGGGGCGCGTCAGCAGGCGTCGACGGCTTGGTTCTCGAACTCTTCACACCGTGGACCAAGTTCCGCACCGACGTGCCGGCCGCGACGAACGGAATTCCGATTCGCGCGACATGCTCCGCGAAGTCCGGCGGTGCGCACATCCGCACATCGACGTCCCGTGCCCGCAACTGGACCGCCAACGCCAACATCGGCTCGACATCTCCGCGCGATCCCCACGTCGACAACAACACCCGCATTTCTCGGCACCCCAATTCGGCTGGTATTCGGTCGGGTTGCCGATTGTGCGGCACGACCGGGGTCTTGCGGCAAGACCCCGGGTGCGCTATACGTTGAAAGTGGAAGGGGTGTGCACTCCCCCTTTTTCGTTGTCTCCCTTATGTTTCGCTGCGGTCGGTCGTGGTCGCCGGCCGGCGATTCACCACCTGCTCAGCTGGCAGAAGGCGGTGGTGGGACCCGTGTTCTGCACGGCCAACTGTCCGTCGACCCAGATCTCGCAGTGGGCGTTCGGCGGGGCCTCCATGGCATGGCCTGCCCGCGCCACGCTGATGTACGCCCATTGCGGGTCGGAAAGCGTCGCGGTGGCTTCCCACGGTGCGACGAAACTGCCCCTTGTCGAATAGGCAGCCGCGTCGGCGTTGAACGCCGCCAAGTCCGAGGGCGAACTGGTCACGTAGTTGATGTCGAAACTCAGCGGTGCATCCGCGGTGACGACGTACTTGACGTTGGGCCCTGGTGGCTGCGCGGTCGCGGTGGCCTGGCTGACCGCGATTGAACCGGCCGCCAGCATCAGTGCGGCCCCGACCATGGATGTCGCTTTTCGCATGTAGGTCACATCGCCGCACCGTACCCGACCGTTACAGATCGGGCAGCCGAGCTCCGTCGGTACCCACCAACGGCAAAGAAACACTCGTCTGCCTAGAGGTTAATTTGTTCGTCACACACAGACATTTGGCAGAAACACCGTCGCTCTAACGTCCCGATGCGACGCCCCCGCGGTGTCAAGAGTTCTGCACTCTGATCTCCGCCATCCACCGATGTGCGCTGCTGATATAGGGAAAGGCTGCCCATGCGACTACCACGACGCCCCTCGTTGAGAAGGTCGGCGCTAGCGACCGGAAGCATCGTCGCTGTGAGTGCCCTGCTGCTGGCGGGTTGTGGAAGCAAGGCGACCGATTCCGACTCGGCAAACGTCGCGTCGTGCGTGGACACCTCGGGTCCGACGATCAAGGTGGGCTCCCTGAACTCGTTGTCGGGGACCATGGCGATCTCCGAGGTGACGGTGCGCGACGCCATCGCGTTGGCCATCGACGAGATCAACGCCGCCGGCGGCGTGATGGGCAAGCAGATCCAGGTAGTGGCTGAGGACGGCGCGTCGGAGCCCACGGTGTTCGCCGAGAAAGCCGAGAAGCTGATCAGCAGCGACTGCGTGGCAGCGGTGTTCGGCGGCTGGACCTCGTCCAGCCGCAAGGCGATGCTGCCGGTGTTCGAGAGCGCGAACTCCCTGCTGTACTACCCGGTGCAGTACGAGGGCCTCGAGTCGTCGAAGAACATCTTCTACACCGGCGCCACGACCAACCAGCAGATCGTGCCCGCGCTCGACTATCTGAAGGAGAAGGGCGTCAAGTCGCTCTATCTCGTCGGCAGTGACTACGTGTTCCCGCAGACGGCGAACCGGATCATCAAGGCCTACGCCGCCGCCAACGGTATCGAGATCAAGGGTGAGGACTACACGCCTCTGGGTTCCACGGACTTCTCCACCATCGTCAACAAGGTCCGCACCGCCGACGCCGACGCCGTGTTCAACACGCTCAACGGCGACTCGAACGTGGCATTCTTCCGCGAGTACCGCAACGTCGGGCTGACGCCGCAGGCGATGCCGGTCGTGTCGGTGTCTATCGCCGAGGAAGAGGTCGGCGGCATCGGGGTACAGAACATCACCGGACAGCTGGTGGCGTGGGATTACTACCAGACCGTCGACAATCCGGTGAACAAGGCCTTCGTCAAGGCCTACAAGGAGAAGTACGGCGCCAACAAGCCGACCTCGGATCCGATGGAGGCCGCCTACGTGTCGGTCTACCTATGGAAGAACACGGTCGAGAAGGCGAAGTCGTTCGCAGTCCCCGACGTGCAGGCAGCGGCCGGAGGCGTACAGTTCGACGCCCCGGAGGGTCTGGTGCAGATCGACGGCGACAACAACCACATCACCAAGACCGCCCGGATCGGTGAGATCCGTCCGGACGGCCTGATCTACACGATCTGGGAGTCGCCCGGCCCGATCGAGCCGGACCCGTACCTCAAGGGCTACCCGTGGGCCGCCGGTCTCTCCGGCTGATTCGGGTATGGATGTCCTGATCGGGCAGCTGGCAACGGGATTGAGCCTCGGCTCGATCCTGCTGCTGGCCGCCCTCGGGTTGTCACTGACCTTCGGTCAGATGGGCGTCATCAACATGGCGCACGGTGAGTTCATCATGGCCGGCTGCTACACCGCCTACGTGGTTCAGCAGATCATCTCCAGTGCAGGCGCCTCCCTGTTGGTTTCGCTCGTGGTCGGCTTCTTCGTGGGCGGTGCCATGGGTGTACTGCTGGAAGTCACGCTGATCCAGCGGATGTACCACCGGCCGCTGGACACTCTGCTGGTGACGTTCGGCGTCGGTCTGATCCTGCAGCAGGTCGCGCGCGACATCTTCGGCGCTCCCGCGGTCAACGTCATTGCGCCGCCGT
>CAZOIX010000618.1:0-3345 GCA_964579685.1 uncultured Mycobacterium sp. | reverse complement strand
ATCGCGGGCACCGCCAAGATCGTGCCGATCATGCACCCCGGCAACACGCCTCCCGAGCCGCGCTACATCCCCTCGGCGGCGCTGGCGTGGTTCGTGCGCTGCCGGGACATGACGTGCCGGTTCCCCGGCTGCGATGAGCCCGCAACCCACTGCGACATCGACCACACCATCGCCTACCCGCACGGGCCGACCCAAGCATCCAACCTCAAATGCCTATGCCGAAAACACCACTTACTCAAGACCTTCTGGGGCTGGCGCGACACACAGCACCCCGACGGCACCGTGGAATGGACCTCACCCGACGGCCAGACCTACACCACCCACCCCGGCGCCCGACTGCTGTTCCCCGCGCTGTGCCGCCCCACCGCACCCGTGGCCAACATCGAGGCGCCCACCCCTAACCCCGCCCGCACCCTGGCCATGCCCCGCCGCACGCAAACCCGCACCCACCACCGCACCCAAACCATCAACCAGCAACGCGCACACAACCAGCAACTACTCGACAACACCGAAAACAACAGCGAAGACACTCATTTCGCCTCCCGACCCAGGGCCCTGATCGACGACGACCCGGCCCCATTCTGAGTCCCCGCTCAGCCGCGGAAAACCACCCAGCGCATCATGCTGTACATGTACACCGCCTCACAGGCGCCGGCCATCACGCGTGCGACGCGGTAGTCAACTCCGAGATAGGTCAGCAGGCTGACCAACCCGAGAATGAACGCCAGATAGTTGATCACCACCACGACGACGTAGACCCCCAGCTGTGGTCCCACCGGAGCATGCGACTGGAAGTTGAAGATGCGGTTGAGGACGTAAGCCAGCGCGAACGCGCACGCGTAGGCCGCCGACACCGCGATCGGCACCGGTAGCTGCAGTACGCCGTGCAGCGCGTACAGCAGCGCCAGATCGACGCCGAACGTGAAGCTGTTGATCAGGCAGAATCCCAGAAAAGTCGGGGCGACAACGGAACTCAGCCCCAACGGAAGCCGGGCGGCGACCTGGACGCACAATGCGTGGAACCGCTCGACCGCTCCCACCCTCGCGGGAGACGACGACTCGACCCTCACATGTCCACGCTGACATGCACGGGTGACCAACGGTTGAGCAGTGGGCGAATTCCCGGCGGTGTGTCACGCGACGCCGAACATCGACAGGAGAACCGCTGTGCGCCACCAGATGAGAACGATGAACAGCAATAGCACGGCGACGGTGGCGGCGACCTGCACGGCGGTTCGGTTCTTGCGTGGTGCGTAGGCATACGCCGCGGCGATCACCGCACCCGTGACGAGACCACCGATGTGCCCCTGCCAACTGATGTTCGGCACCACGAACGTGATGACCAGGTTGATCAGAATGAGCCCGATCACCCAGCGGACATCCAGATTCAGTCGCTTGCCGATCACGAACGTCGCCCCGAACAATCCGAACACCGCACCCGATGCGCCCGCTGTCTGGGCGCCCAGCGACGACAGCAGATAGACCAGAACGGATCCGCCGAGGGCGCTCATCACGTATAGGGCGATGAACCGCACCCGACCCAGCGCCGCTTCCAGCGGCGGTCCCACGACGTACAACGCCCACATGTTGAACAGGATGTGGGTCGGGCCGTAGTGCAGGAACGCCGATGTCAGCAGGCGATACCAGTCGCCGTCGGCGACCGCGGGCGAGAACAGGGCCAGTTCGCGCTGCAGTTCCGGCGACAGCATCTGCACCGCGAACATCACGGCGTTGATCCCGATCAACACGTAGGTGACCAGCGGGGTGGCCGACGGCACGCCGCCGAACTGTGTGCGCACCTGCCGGACGGTCTTGGTGCCCTCGCCGACGCATTCGGCGCACTGATGCCCGACGGCGGCATCGCGCATGCATTCCGGGCAGATGTACCGGTTGCAGCGGGTGCACCGCACGTATGTCGCTCGGTCGGGGTGCCGATAGCAGGTGGGCGCCTGCGCCGGAGTCGTCATGCCTACAGCGTGCCGAACAGTTCGATCCAGTTGCCATCGGGATCGGCGACGAACATCCACCCCATGCCGGGAACCGGCTCGAACTCAGTGAGGGGCTCCACCACCTCGTAGGGCGATCCGGCGAAGGTCTGCGACAACGCACGCAGGTCCTTCACTCCGACGGTGAAGTACCGGACCCCGGCCGCGGCACGTCCGCCGCCGGGCGTGGCGGGCAGCGGCGGAGGTGTCGTGAAGGTGACGAGTTTGAGCACGCTGCCGCCCAGCGTGTATCGGCGCTGCGCTCCACCCGGAAACTCGATCTCCCCCTGGAAATCGAGTTCGAGGAACTCCTCGTAGAAGGCGACCATCGCCTCCAGGTTGGTCGTCACCAGGCCGACCTCGATGCCCTGTGACGGCAGATCCAGTTTCACACCCTGCCTCGTCTCTTTAAGATGTGTTCTCCCCCAGCAGGTCTGCCGGAGGCTCGTCCCAATGGTCCACGTTGCACGCGGTGGCCAGCGGGCGCCGCCGGACCGGACCGTGCCTGCCTTTCGGCCACCCGATGACGATATGGCCCGCCATCATCCAGTCGTCGGGGACGCCCACCGCGTCGCGCAGGAGCTGTTCGCCGCCGTAGGACGCCCAACTGGTCATGCAGGCGCCGAGGCCCTGTGCGCGCGCGGCCAGCAGGAAGTTCTGCATCGCCGGGAAGATCGAACCACCGAGCAGCAGATCCGGTGCCATCCGCAGGCGCTTCTGTGTGAACAGCACCGACGTGAACTCCCCGGCCCGGTCGTGCAGCTCGTAGGTCGCCCGGTTGTCGCGTGCGCGGCCGCTCTGGTCGTTCGGGTCGGGCCTGCTCATCTCGTAGGCCTGCTCGATGACTTCCAGAGCCCGGGCGGCGGCTTTGGCGACCACCGCGCGCTGCTCGTCGGATCGCAGCACGATGAACCGCCACGCCTGGGCATTGGCGCCCGACGGCGCCCAGGTCGCCGCATGGAGGCATCGCCGAAGGGTGGCATCGTCCACCGGTTGGTCGGTGAAGCGCCTGATCGTCCTCGCGGTGGACATCACTTCCCAGACGTCGCTGCTGGATTCCGGCATGCGCACGAACCTACGGCCCCACCCGTAACGATTCGGTCACTGTCGATATCACGATCAACTAAGGGCGCCGGTCGAATCATGAGGATTTTCAAGATCTCGACGGCAAACAGGGCCGCAGGCTTATCCAAATTCGTCGAAATTGCGGCATAAATCACGCTCGCCGGATGTAACGCCGTCGGTGCTGGCAGAGCCGCCGCCCGCAGTCCGGATCGCGTGTCTTTTGTTTCGCTACCGTGGATTCGGGAACGGGGAACAGCGAAGCAATCGCCATTCAAAGAAAGAAAGAAATATGAAG
>CAZOIX010000617.1:0-3346 GCA_964579685.1 uncultured Mycobacterium sp. | reverse complement strand
CACCTACAACGGGGTGGAGATCGGCCGGGTGGGCAGTGTGCGCGCCGTAGACGTCGACGGTGAGCCAAGGGCCAAGATCACGTTGCTGGTCGACCCCAAGTATCTGCACCTGATCCCGAAGAATGTGGATGCCAGCATCGACGCGACTACGGTGTTCGGCAACAAGTACATCAACTTCTCGTCGCCTAAAAACCCAGTGGCGCAACGCATCTCCAGTTCCGACGTGATCGACGTTACGTCGGTGACCACGGAGTTCAACACCTTGTTCGAGACCGTGGTGTCGCTGTCGTCGCAGGTGGATCCGATCAAGCTCAACCAGACGCTGTCGGCCACCGCCGAGGCACTGGACGGTCTGGGTGACCGCTTCGGCAAGTCGATCGAGAACGGCAACGCGATCCTGTCCGACATCAATCCGCAGATGCCGCAGATCCGGCGGGACAACCAGCTGCTCGCCGACCTCGGCGACGTCTACGCCAATGCATCACCGGATCTGTTCGACGGTCTGCAGAACGCGGTGACCACCGCCCGCACGCTGAACCAGCAGCAGGGCAACATCGATCAGGCGCTGATGGCGGCGGTCGGGTTCGGCAACACCGGGGCCGATGTCTTCGAGCGCGGCGGCCCGTACCTGGTCCGCGGCGCCGAGGATCTGATCCGGCCGTCGGAGATCCTGGACGAGTACAGCCCGGCCCTCTTCTGCACGATCCGTAACTTCCACGATGTCGAACCCAAGGTGGCGGCGTCGCTGGGCGGCAACGGCTACTCGCTGCGTACGCTATCGGCACTCATGGGCCTTGGTGCCGGCAATCCTTATGTCTATCCGGACAACCTGCCGCGCGTGAACGCCAGGGGCGGTCCCGAGGGTAAACCTGGCTGCTGGCAACCGATTACGCGTGACCTGTGGCCGGCCCCGTACCTCGTCATGGACACCGGTGCGTCGATCGCGCCGTACAACCACTTCGAGTTGGGCCAGCCGATCCTGATCGAGTACGTCTGGGGTCGCCAGGTGGGGGAGAACACGATCAACCCATGAAAATCACTGGTACAGCCATCAAGCTCGGCGCCTTCTCGCTGGTGCTGTTGCTGTTCACCGCGATCATCATCGTGGTGTTCGGGCAGATGCGTTTCGACCGCACCACCGGCTACTCGGCGGTGTTCTCGAATGCCAGCGGACTCCGCGCCGGACAGTTCGTCCGCGCGTCCGGTGTGGAGGTCGGCAAGGTCTCCAAGGTCGAGCTCATCAACGACGGATCGATGGTGAAGGTCGACTTCGATGTGGACCGCTCACTACCGCTGTTCGACGGAACGACCGCATCGATCCGCTATCTGAACCTGATCGGCGACCGGTACATGGAGCTGAAGCGGGGCGAGAGCGACAAGCGGATGCCCGGTGGCGGCACCATTCCGGTCGAACGCACCGAGCCGGCACTGGATCTCGACGCGTTGATCGGCGGTTTCCGTCCGGTGTTCCGGGCGCTGGATCCGGACAAGGTCAACACCATCGCCCAGTCGATCATCACGATCTTCCAGGGCCAGGGTGGCACGATCAACGACATCCTCGACCAGACCGCGTCGCTGACCTCCGCACTGGCCGACCGCGATCAGGCGATCGGAGAGGTGATCAAGAACCTCAACACGGTCCTGGACACCACGGTCAAGCATCAGCAGCAGTTCGACGAGACGGTGCAAAATTTCCAGACGCTGATCACGGGCTTGAACGATCGGCGCGATCCGATCGCCTCCTCGGTGGCCGACATCAGCGACGCCGCGGGAACCATCGCGGATCTGCTGGCGGACAACCGCCCCCTGCTGCAGAGCACGATCGGTCACCTCGAGGCCGTCCAGCAGCCGCTGATCGACCAGAAGGACAAGCTGAACGACATCCTGACCAGGCTGCCCACCGCTTTCAAGATCATCGGGCGCGCGGGCGGAATCTACGGTGACTTCTTCAACTTCTACTCGTGTGACATCTCGATCCGCATGAACGGGCTGCAGCCCGGCGGTCCTGTCCGCACCGTCAAACTCTTCAGCCAGCCGTCGGGTAGGTGCACGCCGCAATGAGAACTCTGGAGGGATCGAACCGGGTCCGAAACGGGCTGATGGGCATCCTCGTGCTCATCCTCGTCATCGGTGTCGGGCAGAGCTTCGCCAGCGTGCCGATGCTGTTTGCGACGCCGACGTACTACGCCGAATTCTCCGACACCGGCGGGCTCAACAACGGCGACAAGGTGCGCATCGCGGGCGTCGACGTCGGCCTGGTGCGCAGCGCTGAGATCGACGGCGACAAGGTGATCATCGGCTACTCGCTCGACGGCACCCAGATCGGGACCGAGAGCCGGGCGGCCATCCGCACCGACACCATCCTCGGTCGCCGCAACATCGAGATCGAGCCGCGCGGATCAAAGCCGTTGAAGGCCAACGGGACAATTCCGCTGGGCCAGACGACCACGCCGTACCAGATCTACGACGCGTTCTTCGACGTGACCGAGGCGTCGTCGGACTGGGACACCCAGACCGTCAAGAAGTCGCTGAACGTGTTGTCGGAGACCATCGACCAGACCTACCCGCACCTGAGTGCCGCACTCGACGGTGTGGCGCGGTTCTCCGACACCATCGGCAAGCGCGACGACCAGATCAAGCAGCTGCTCGCCAACGCCAACAAGATCGCCGGCATCCTCGGCAACCGCAGCGAACAGATCAACAAGCTGCTCGTCAACGCCCAGCAGCTGCTCGCCGCCATCAACGAACGCCAGTACGCGGTCAGCATGCTGCTCGAACGCGTCGGTTCGTTCTCCGAGCAGGTCCGCGGATTCATCGACGACAACCCCAATCTGAACCACGTGCTCGAACAGCTGCGCACGGTCAGCGACGTGCTCACGGAGCGCCGGTTTGACCTGATGGACACCCTCACCACGGTGGCCAGCTTCGTGGCGTCGCTCGGTGAGGCCGTCGCGTCCGGGCCGTACTTCAAGGTCATGCTCGTCAACCTGCTGCCCGGCCAGATTCTGCAACCGTTCATCGACGCGGCGTTCAAGAAGCGCGGGATCGACCCCGAGAAGTTCTGGGGTGACGCAGGTCTGCCCGCATGGCGATTCCCGGATCCGAACGGGACCCGGTTCCCCAACGGCGCGCCGGCGCCGGGACCCGCGGTGCTCGAAGGCACGCCCGAACATCCGGGCCCTGCCGTACGCGCGGGTACGCCGTGTTCCTACACGCCGCCGCCCGACGGCATCCCGACCGCCGCCAACCCGCTGCCGTGTGCCGGCCTGACGGTGGGTCCGTTCGGCGACAACCCGTACGGCGCCAACTACGGACCCCCCGACGTGGTCACCTCGGACCCGAACGT
>CAZOIX010000616.1:0-3348 GCA_964579685.1 uncultured Mycobacterium sp. | reverse complement strand
GGCGGTCCGACATCTCTCTTATCGCCTGCGTCCAGAACTTCGCCAACGACGGGCAGTGAAATCGCGAGGTACGCCACGACGAAGTAGGTGGAACTCACCTCGGCCCGGCGCTGCGCGGGTGTGCGTTCGACGACCGCGGCCAGGCCGCGGCTGAAGCTGATCCCCTGACCGACGCCGGAGACGATGGCCGCGGCGATCAGACCCGTCAACGACGAGAGTTGAAGTGCGACAGCCAAAGTAAGCATGCCGACGACGAGGATCGCGCAGCCGGCCGCCACCGCTCGCTGCGGCACCATGCTGCGGGCGGCCACCTGGGCCACCGCCGATGCGGCGAAGATCGAGCTGGCAATGACGCCTGCGACGGCGTGGTTGTCGATGCCGACGACCTCGGCCAGGAACGACGGCGCCACTGCGGTGAACAAGCCCGTCACCGCGAACCCGGCGAACGCCGCCAGTCCGGCGATGACGAACACCGCACGCACCTCGACGGGCACCGACAGCCGCTGCACACCGATGCTGCCGCTGCGCGGTGAGGTCTCGGGCACGACCAGCACCGCGCCGCCTGCCAGCAGCGCCAGCGCGATGTGCACGACGAAGCTCAGGTGCAGCGGCGCCGGCGCGTACTGCACCAGGAAGCCGGCGAGCAGCGGGCCGATACCCAGCCCGCCGATGTTCGCGACGGTCGCGACTGCGGCTGCCTTGCTGCGCCACCTCGGCGGTGCCGCTTCGATCACCGCCGCGGTGGCAGTACCGGTGAAGATCCCCGCCGAGAGCCCCGACAGCACGCGACCCACCAATAAGACTCCGACCGAATCCGCGAGCAGGAAGACCACGGCGGACGCCAGTGCGGCGACAACGCCGGCCAGCAGCATCGGGCGCCTGCCGATGGCGTCGGACCAGCGGCCGAAGGCCAGCAGCGCGAAGAGCACGCCGCCCGCGTACGTCGCGTAGATGACCGTGGTGGTCAGCACCGCGAACTGCAGATTCTCGCCGTACAGCGCGTACATCGGGGTCGGCAGCGTCGTGCCGACCATGATCGCGGCGAACGCGTACGCCAGCAGGGGAAAGGCGAGGCGCTGCGGGGTCATGCTCGAAGTTAACCCGCTGCGCCGGTCAACTAATCCCGCGAAATCTGGGCCCACACGAAGTAGGGGACATTCCAGCAGTGGACTACTCGAACCTTCCCTGCTGGAATGCAATTTCGGCGGCCTGAGGTCAGTGGCCGACCGCCTTCTCGGCACCGACACCGGTGAGGGTGCGCACCTCGAATTCGGCGTTGATCTCCGGATCGCCGCGGTCCGGCGACGTCAGCGTGCCGACGATGCCCAGGATGAACGCCAGCGGGATCGACACGATGCCGGGGTTGGCCAGCGGAAACCAGGCGAAGTCGACGGTCGGCAGCATCGCCGTCTTCGTCCCCGACACCGCGGGCGAGAAGATGATCAGCACGATCGTCGAGATGAGGCCGCCGTACATGCTCCACAGCGCACCGCGGGTGTTGAACCGCGGCCAGTACAGCGAGTACAGGATCGTCGGGAGGTTTGCCGCGGCGGCCACCGCGAACGCCAGCGCGACCAGGAACGCGATGTTCTGTTCGGCCGCCAGGATGCCCAGGCCGATGGACAGCAACCCGATCACCACCACCGTGATGCGCGATACGCGGACCTGCTCGCTCTCGGTCACCTGATGGCTCTTCATCACGCTCGCATAGATGTCGTGTGCGAACGACGTTGCCGCGGTGATGGTGAGACCGGCGACCACGGCAAGGATCGTCGCGAAGGCGACCGCCGAGATGATGCCGAGCAGCACCACGCCACCGAGTTCGAACGCCAGCAGCGGCGCGGCGGAGTTCTGCCCGCCGGGGGCCTGCCGGATCGCGTCCGGCCCGACGAGCGCGGCCGCGCCGTAGCCCAGCGCGAGGGTGAACAGATAGAACGCACCGATGAGCACGATCGCCCACACCACCGAGCGGCGTGCCTCCTTGGCGGTGGGCACGGTGTAGAAGCGCATCAGCACGTGGGGGAGGCCCGCGGTACCCAGCACCAGCGCCAGCGCCAGCGAGATGAAGTTGATCTGCGACGTCAGCGAGGCGCCGTACTGGGCGCCGGGTGCGAGCACGTCACGAGCGGCGACGGCCGGGTCGGACGAGCCCGACACCGCGGACTGTGCGGCGCCGAGGATCTCGGAAAAGTTGAGGCCGAACTTGGCGAGGACCCAGACGGTCATCATCGCCGCGCCGCCGATCAGCAGGACCGCCTTGATGATCTGCACCCAGGTCGTGCCCTTCATGCCACCGATCAGCACGTAGGCGATCATCAGCAGACCGACGACGGCGATGACCAAGGACTGTCCGATATCGCTGGTCACGTTCAACAGCAGGGCCACCAGACCGCCCGCACCGGCCATCTGCGCCAGCAGATAGAACAGGCACACGACGAGGGTGGTGGTTGCGGCGGCCATCCGGACCGGTCGCTGCTTGAGCCGGAAGCTCAGCACGTCGGCCATGGTGAACTTGCCCGCGTTTCGGAGCAGCTCGGCCACCAACAGCAACGCGACCAGCCACGCCACCAGGAAGCCGATGGAGTACAGGAAGCCGTCGTAGCCGTACACGGCGATGGCGCCGGCGATTCCGAGGAAGCTGGCCGCCGACAGGTAGTCGCCCGAGATCGCGATGCCGTTCTGCGGACCGGTGAAAGACCTTCCCGCGGTGAAGAACTCGGCGGCGGTGGCATTCCTCTTGCTGGCGCGGATCACGATGAAGAGCGTGACGGCGACGAAGAGTCCGAAGATGCTGATGTTGGCGACGGGGTTGCCGATCGTGGTGCCGTCGGCGGCGAGCAGGGTTATCGCGTCGTGGTTCATGCTGGGTTCCGCTCGAGCTCGTTGCGGATCGCCTCTGCGCGCGGGTCGAGTTCGCGATTGGCGAAGCGCACGTACAGCGCCGTGATGAGGAAGGTGGACGCGAACTGGCCGAGCCCGATGATGATGCCGACGTTGATATTGCCCCACACCTTGGTGGCCATGAAGTCGTGGGCGAACGCACCGAGCAGCACGTAGGCGGCGTACCACAGCAGGAAGAGCGCGCTCATGGGGAACACGAAGCGGCGCAATCGGCTTCGCAATTCCTGGAACTCGGGGCTGGCCTGGACGGCCAGATACTCTTCACCGCTGACGGCGGTTTCTGTTGGCGGCATCGTCTGCTCCTGAACGTCGAATGTGAACCGTCTCAACTGCAGAAACTAGATGAGATGCAGGTCACATTCCTAGCGCTTGCGGCGGCGGAACGGTGAAACCGTGGGGCGTTGCGGTGAGCGGTCGATCGACGACGACAAACGGTGGCGGTCAGCC
>CAZOIX010000615.1:0-3349 GCA_964579685.1 uncultured Mycobacterium sp. | reverse complement strand
GTGCACCTGGTGCAGGGTGCGGCGCAGCCTCGACGGTTCGGTGGCAGCCACGATCGCGTCGGCGACGTCCTGCGCTGTCAACCGAACGCCAAGAGCCTCGGTGGTTCCGGTCTTGACGTTGTCGAGCATCGCCGTCTGCACGAACAGCGGCCACATCGCGATCACCCGGATGCCGTAGGAATTCCACTCGAGGTCCAATGCCTCGGTGATGCCCCGGACGAAGAACTTGGTCGCGCTGTAATTGGCGAGTTCGGACTGGCCGTAAATCGCCGACGCGGACGCGAGATTGACGACGACGGAGTTCGGCGTGGATTTCAGGTGGGGAAACGCGGCGTACAGCCCGTTCACCACGCCCTTGGCGTTGATGTCGATCTCCTTGAGGTGGCCGCCGATGTCCATCTCCTCGAACCTGCCGGCACGCAATATGCCCGCGTTGTTGATCATCACGTCCAGCCGGCCGCCGGCCGCGGTCGCGAACTCGCCGACGCGCTGCGCCATTTCGTCAGGATCGGTGACGTCCAGATGGCCGACGATCGCCTCGGTGCCGGTGCGCTCGATCTCGTCGGCGAGTGACTTGAGTCCGACCTCGTCGATGTCAAAGGCGCCGACGATGAATCCCTTCCTGGCGAATGTCAGGGCCGTCGCCCTGCCGATCCCGGCGGCGGCGCCGGTGATCAATACGGACTTCTTTTCTCCGGTCATGTGAACGGCATACCAGATTCCACGAGTCAGGACACCGCGAGCGACACGCCGAGGGCGGTCATCGTGACAGCGATCAGCCCGTCGAGGATCCGCCAGGTGAGCGGGGTCGCGAACAATCGGGAGAGTCGACGCGCTCCGAGCCCCAGGCTCACGAACCACACCACGCTCGCCGTCACCGCCCCGACGCCGAACAACCACCGCTCGTCGCTGTGCTCGTTGGCCAGCGTGCCCAGCAGGATCACGGTGTCGAGGTATACGTGCGGGTTGAGCCACGTCAGCGCCAGGCAGGTGACCAGCACTTCCAGCAGTCGGCCCGGGCCCTTCTCCGACGGGGTCAGCGCGGACGGTCGCCAGGCTCGCCGCGCCGCGAGCAGCCCGTACCCGATGAGGAACGCCGCGCCGCCGAACCTGGCGATGTCGAGGGCTCCCGGATGCGCGGCGATCAGGGCTCCGATGCCCGCGATTCCCGCCGTGATCAGCACGACGTCGGATAGGGCGCACACGGCCACCACCGCCACGACATGCTCGCCGCGGATGCCCTGGCGCAGCACGAACGCGTTCTGCGCGCCGATCGCGACGATCAGTGTCAGCGAGGCGAGAAAGCCGACGAGCAGCGGCGAGGTCATGTGTTCGACGGTAGAAAACGAGAGGCAATCAGTAAAACTAATGATTATGTAGGTGCATTAGCGGATGTAATGTCGATCCCAGCCGGCCGCGCAAAGGACAACGATGACCACGCACCTCCCCGATTCGCCCGTGGGACAGCAGACGATGACGAAGGTCAGTCGCCGGCTGATCCCGTTCCTGGTGCTCCTCTACTTCATCAACTATCTCGACCGCGTCAACATCAGCTTCGCGGGCCCCAACGGGATGAACGAAGACCTCGCGATGAGTGCCAAGATGTTCGGCTTTGCCTCGGGCATCTTCTTCATCGGGTATTTCCTGCTGGAAGTGCCGAGCAACATCGCGCTCCACAGGTTCGGTGGTCGCCGGTGGCTGGCACGCATCATGCTGACATGGGGGATCATCAGCACCGCAATAGCATTCGTGCCCAACGCGGAAACTCTCGTCGTGCTGCGGTTCCTGCTCGGTGTCGCCGAAGCGGGGTTCTTTCCCGGAGTCATTCTCTATCTCACGTTCTGGTTCCCGGAAAGGCAACGGTCGAAAGCGATCTCGTTGTTCATGGTCGCGGTGCCGGTGTCCACGGCGATCGGAGCCACCCTGTCGTCGCTGATCATCGATTGGGGTCACGGCCTCTTCGGGCTCGAAGGCTGGCGGGTCATGTTTCTGCTCGAGGGCCTGCCTGCCGTCGCGCTGGCATTCGGCTGCTGGTTCTACCTGACCGATCGCCCGGCAGATGCGGCCTGGCTCGAGGCTGATGAAAAGGATTGGCTGGAAACGATCCTGGACTACGAACGGTCGATGGCGCAGACCGGCCAGCACTGGCCACTGAAGAAAGCGCTCAGTCACCCGAGGATCCTGTTGCTGGCGTTCATCTACTTCGGGATCACCTACGGCCTGTACGCGGTCGGCTTCTTCCTCCCGACCATCATCGCCGGTTTCCAGGAGCAGTACGGCACCCACCTGAACATCATCGAGCGCGGTCTTGTGACGTCGGTGCCTTACGTCGTGGCAGCGATCGTGATGGTGCCATGGGCGCGCCACTCCGACCGAACCGGCGAACGGGTGTGGCACGTCGCGATTCCCGCCATCGTCGGGGGCGTCTCGATACCGGTCGCGCTCTACATGACAGATCCGTACCTCGCGATGGTTGCCGTCACCCTGTCCACCTGCTCGGTCATGTGTGCCATCCCCGTCTTCTGGTCGTTGCCGTCGACATTCCTCACCGGCCTCGCCGCGGCCGGCGGTATCGCCCTCATCAATTCGATCGGCAACCTCAGCGGATTCGGCGGTCCCTACATCACGGGTTGGTTGACCGAACTGACCGGCAACGCCAGGTTGGCGTTGTGGGTGGTGGGGGCGTTGTCGCTGGCCGCTGCCGCGGTGGTGGTGTACCTGGGCGCACGGCCGAGGCCGGATCGGGAGGGACCCGAACTGGAACAGCACAGCTCATGATTCAGCAGCTGCATTAGCATCATTAATGTGCAGATCGACGGCCAGCAGCTGGCGGCCTTCGCGGCGGTGATCGAAGACGGGTCATTCGACGCTGCGGCGACGCGACTGCACGTCACGCCATCGGCGATCAGCCAGCGCATCAAGGCGCTGGAACAGCGGGTGGGGCAGGTGGTGGTGGTACGGGAGAAACCGTGCAGTGTCACCGCGGCGGGCGTCCCGCTGTTGCGGTTGGCGGCCCAGACCGCACTGCTGGAGGCCGAAACCCTCGCGGAGATGGCCGGCGGCGACGGATCAGCGGCGCGTATTGCGTTGGCTGTCAACGCCGATTCGATGGCGACATGGTTCACCGGTGTATTCGACGCGCTCGACGGCGTGTTGTTCGACGTCCGCATCGAGGATCAGGATCATTCGGCGCGACTGCTGCGCGAGGGCATGGTGATGGGCGCGGTGACGACCGAACGCACGCCGGTGCCGGGTTGCCGGGTCTGGCCGTTGGGAGTGATGCGATACATCGCGGTGGCCGGCCCGACGTATGTCGAGCGCCATCTGTCCGAGGGCTTCACAGCTGCGG